>NZ_DS989842.1:0-214438 GCF_000155555.1 Coleofasciculus chthonoplastes PCC 7420 | reverse complement strand
TCCCCCCTACCCCCCTCGTTCCCCCCTACCCCCCTCGTTCCCCCCTACAAGAGGGGGGAGGACAGAGGATGCTTCGCTTTTTTGGCAGGGGGGAGGACAGCGGATGCTTCGCTTTTTTGGCAGGGGGGAGGACAGAGGATGCTTCGCTTTTTTGGCAGGGGTGAGGACAGAGGATGCTTCGCTTTTTTGGCACGGGAGAAGGGGAACCGGATTTTCTTACTCCCCTCTCCCCGGCGTGGGAGAGGGGCTGGGGGTGAGGGGTTTAGCTTAAGTTGACACCAATGGATATTATCGTGCCCCTACCCTATTATCTGGTATTGGTGCATCAATTCTATTTCCAGAGAATCTGTTGGGTTGAGCGAAGTCGAAACCCAACCTACCTTAACGACTATAATTAATATAAATTCTAATAAACCAGACAGCCAAGCATTATTTAATATGCAAATTAGCCTTGAAATACCTGATGATATCGGTAGTCGTTTGACAGCAAAATGGCACAATTTGCCCCAGCGCTCATTAGAAATTATGGCGGCTCAAGCTTATAAATCGGGTATCCTTACCGCAGGTGAAGTCCGACGAATGCTTAATTTACCTTCTCGTTTAGCCGTTGATGAATTTCTGAAACGAGAAGGAGCGTATCTACACTATACTGAGGCAGACCTAGAACAGGATCTTCAAGCCGTAGCCAAGGTTATCCAAACGAATGACCATTGTTTGTGATACGTCTCCACTTTGCTATTTGATTTTAATCGACCAAATCGATGTCCTGCCTCAACTTTTTTGTCCTCCCGCCACGCTAGCGTAATGCACCTTTCTATTTGTAGGGTGTGTTAGCGAAGCGTAACGCACCTTTCTATTTGTATACACATCTATTCGGACTTTCCTTTCCTGTTGTTCTAGACGTTCCGGCGGAACGTCTCTACTATGTGTCCTAACCGCTATTGTTCGGGTAACTTTTGTCGCCTTGAGACTCCACCACCACGCTTAGAGCGTCCCCTCACCACGCTCAGAGCGTCTCCCACCACGCTTAGAGCGTCCCCTCACCACGCTCAGAGCGTCTCCCACCACGCTCGGAGCGTCCCCTCACCACGCTCAGAGCGTCTCCCACCACGCTTAGAGCGTCCCCTCACCACGCTCGGAGCGTCTCCCACCACGCTCAGAGCGTCCTCCCACCACGCTCGGAGCGTCATCCGCCACGCTTGGAGTGTCCTCCCACCACGCTCAGAGCGTCATCCGCCACGCTAGGAGTGTCCTCCCACCACGCTCAGAGCGTCACTCATCACTCTCAGGGCTTGATTCATCCTGTGAGGAACCCCCATTCCCTTTGGTTTTCACGCCTTTAAAGCGTTCCTTTAACTGCTCCGCCACGCTTTTTAAGCCCGGTGTGGTTTTCGATGCCATTTTCACGTAGTCATACACGGTTAAGCTGCTTTTCATGGCTTCACTACCGACGGCTATCAGGGTATCATCCACCTTTTCTGACAGTTGCTGGAGTCGGATGAGTAACTCGGAAAGACGCAACGCCAGTTGATAGTCGCGCTCGAATTCCTCCGTGTTGAAATTGGCGGGGAGAATGCCAGAGTTCGTTTGGGCGGCGTTGAGGCTATTGTTGACAAAGGCTAAACTTTTATCGCCCATTTTATACAGATCATGGCGTTCTTTGGGGCTGAGGTTGATCAGAAAGGGTAGCTTCTGTTCGATAGTTTGTAAGGCGGTGTTGATTTCTTCGATATCGGTGTCGGAGAGGCTGGCACTAATATTGTGATAGGACATGGTACTGTCTCCTGATGTGAAGATTGCCGTTGCCCTGGCTATTGTTGAAGAGGGCAAGGATTCTTTTATTTTAGTAGGTTTTATTGGATCTGGTTCCCCTTCCGTCCCCCTTTTAGATCCCCCTCCCGTCCCTAAGACTCGAACTGAGAAATAATCACATCTCTATCCGGGAAATGGGCAACCAGTTGGAGCGTTCCACCCAGAGCCTTAATATAGCGGTATAGAGTAGAAATTTGAATGTCCTCTTGATTTTCCAGTTTAGACAAAGCAGACTGAATAACACCAAGTTCCTCGGTCATATCTTGTTGGGTAACACCGAGAGATTGACGTAACTCGGCTAGAGTCAGAGACAACGACGCCAGTTGAGCGCGAGTTTGACTCTCGGCTAGTTGTTCAGGCGTCATTTGTTTTCTTAACTCACTGATTGGCTTTCGTTTCATATCAAACCCTCATCCGATAATTCCTGCAAAAGTTCATCGTAGAGTAAATCGGCTTTGGGGATATTCTCGTCATACCACCGATCATTTCCCCCTTTATTACCCCCTAAAAGTAGTACAGCAACCCGACGCGGATCAAAAGCATAAAGTATGCGGTAGGGTTCCCCTTTGTGCTGTACACGTAGTTCTCTCATTTGGGAATGACGAGACAGTTTCACCTTTGAAGTGTAAGGAAACGGGAGATTTGGTCCCCTTTCTTCAAGTAATCTAACAGCAACATCAATAGAAATTTGCGTTGCTTCGTCGAGTGTTATCCACCATTCCTCAAATTCATCGGTATACTCAACCTCCCACACCATGCCCACCGAACCTGTTGGTAAACCTATTCCCTATCGTTGATATTGTATCATCGCGGCAGAGTGGCAAGACAAAAGGTGTGGAATGATCGCGTCTAGGCAGAATTCCCTACAATTCACGGTGGAAAACAGGTAGGGGCGCACCGACGTGCATTAGTGTCAACTTAAGCTCAACCCCTCTCCCCCAGCCCCTCTCCCAACCCCCCTCGTTCCCCCCTACCCCCCTCATTCCCCCCTACAAGAGGGGGGAGGACTAAGGATGCTTCGCTTTTTTGGCAAGGGGGGAGGACAGAGGATGCTTCGCTTTTGTTGCACGGGAGAGGGGAGCAAGAGGGGAGCAAGAGCCTCCGATTCCCCTTCTCCCCACGGTGGGAGAAGGGGTTAGGGGATGAGGGGGAAATGTTGAGGAGTAGATCGACACGGTTTAAAACCTTGCCAGCATTGGTTTTCTACCTTAAGTTGACACGGATGCTATATGCCGTACCCCTACGACACCCAGGGATAATTGATGGGGTAGGGGTAGGATACTATCGTGCCCGTCTCAATCTGGGAGGCGTTCTAAGTTTTCTCGCGTCACACCAGCCCAATAATCATCCTGACACTCTAGATATATCTCTAAGGCTGTCTGTAAATTCACCCTCGCTTCGGCGTAGTTTTCCTGGGCTTCTGCCAGTAATCCTAAATTGTGATAGGTTTTAGCTTGATTGTAGCGATCGCGAAATTCAATAAAAATATCCAGAGCCTGCTGATAGTATAGCTTTGCCTGCTCATACTCCCTTAAGTCTTGGGCAACGATTCCTAACTGGTGATAGGTGCGAGCTTGAGAGAAGCGATCGCTAAATTCAATCTTAATATCCAGAGCCTGCTGATAGTAGTGCTTTGCCTGCTCATACTCCCTTAAGTCTTGGGCAACGATTCCTAACTGGTGATAGGTGCGAGCTTGAGAGAAGCGATCGCTAAATTCAATCTTAATATCCAGAGCCTGCTGATAGTAGTGCTTTGCCTGCTCATACTCCCGTAACTCTTGGGCAACATTTCCTAAATTGTGATAGGTGCGAGCTTGAGAGAAGCGATCGCTAAATTCAATCTTAATATCCAGAGCCTGCTGATAGTAGTGCTTTGCCTGCTCATACTCCCGTAAATCTACAGCAACATTTCCTAACTGGTGATAGGTGCTAGCTTGAGAATAGCGATCGCTAAATTCAATGGTAATATCCAGAGCCTGCTGATAGTAGTGCTTTGCCTGCTCATACTCCCGTAACTCTACAGCAACATTTCCTAACTGGTGATAGGTGCCAGCTTGAGAGTAGCGATCGCTAAATTCAATCTTAATATCCAGAGCCTGCTGATAGTAGTGCTTTGCCTGCTCATACTCCCGTAAATCTACAGCAACATTTCCTAAATTGTGATAGGTGCTAGCCATCCAAAGCTGTTTCTGTCTCTCCTCTACCCCGGTAAGCTGTTGGGTAAGTTCCAGCACCTGCTGATAAGCAGCTTTGGCTTGAGTATAATTCTGGGTTTTTAGGTAACAAGAGGCTAACCGATCCTGTGCCATGACAATTTCCAGCCCAATTTCACCCGTTCGCAATTGTGCCGGATATGCGGCTTGTTTCTGACAAACAAATTCTGAGAGTTTGAGATTACTCTGGATATCATTAATTAGCTCAAAGTATTGAAACAAACAGAAAAAGATATCCACCGTTTCCTGCTTCTCTAAACAGATTTGCAGCGCATTGTAGAGATTTTCATACTCCAGTTGACAGGCGCAAATCCCCTGTTGCCGTTTTTGCGCCTGCTTCGATTCCAGCCACTGCTGATAAGCACCCGCCAACGTCAAATAGTGACGTTTAAACCCCTCCCGCAACGCTTCCCGCTTGTCTGCATCCTCTTCATTCAGCTTCATCCGCAAGAAATAAGGAAAAACTGGCTGAATCCGCAACAGACTCTCATTAGCCCCCCTTTCAAAGGGGGGTTGGGGGGATTGAGAGGGGCTGGGGGAGAGGTTCGACAACAACCCCCAATTAATCGCCTCTTGAATCGCCCCATCAAACTCCTCAAACGGATAATCCTGAAACGGGGCTAACTGCTGCAACTCATCAACATAATTCCCCATATCCCTGCGATCAATAAACCCAGTAAACGGCGCTAAACACAACAACAATTGCTGCGCCGCCGCCGACAAATTCCGATGGGAATAGTCCGCACATTGAACAATACTTTCCGTCTTATCCTCACTCCCCGAATCCAAGGCAATATCCGCCCTCTCCAACCCCGCGACAATCTCCGCCGGGGATTGCTGCTTCAGATTCGCCAACACCACCTCCATCGCCAAAGGATACCCCGCCAAGAGTTTCATTAATCGGATAAACGCTGCATCTTCCCGTATCTTGGGAATCGCCTTTGCGGGTAAATACCGTTCTAATATCTTTTGCGCCAACTCTGAACGCGCCTGGATATCTAATCCCTGTAACGGATACACATTATCGCCAAATGTCCCTTGTAACCACTCCTCGCCACTGCGGGAACCCAACACCACCCGCGTCTTCCCACCGACTAATCGGCTGAGAAAGTCCTGGATTTCCTGTCGCTTAGTCTTGGATAACGTATGTTTAATCGCCAACCGTTTCCCCGTCACCGATTCCAAATTATCCAATATCAGGATATGAGTCTCGGTTTTCAGTTTCTCGGCTAATTTCTGCACCTGCGCCGCCTGATTCATCGCCTGAAATCGGCTGAACTCAAACCTCTCATAAACCGGCTTACCAATCTCCAGCAGGATTTGCTTCAATGTCCAGGCTTTTATGTCATAGCCAAAATAAAAGATAGCTTCAGCAAAGTGAGTCGTTTGCCACCATTCCCGTAAATAAAGCAGTAGCGTAGTTTTCCCAGTTCCGCCCATCCCCCGCAATAATAAAATAGGATGGCGCAGCAACGCCTTTTCTATCTTGAGAATCTCCAAATCCCGCCCCACAAACCCATAAGTCGGTGGAGTAAACTGATACTGCTGCTGACGCGCCGCATAATAATCTTCTTCTTCCTGAGGCGTAAATTCCCGTAAATTCAGATTAACGGGTTGATTGGTATAAACCACAGGTAAAAGCCAGTCTTCTAAATCGATGCTTTGGTTATAATAGGCTTTACGTTGTTTATTATTGTAGAGTTCGCGGCGTCCCAGGCGTAAAGCTTCCCGAATCGTCTTTTCGGCAAATACCTGTTTATAAACCGTTTCCATTAACAACGAAGCCGCCGTTACCGTTACCGAATAGCCCATCGCCACCACCATCTGCATCCCCGCCGCCATCAGGCGACTGCCTAAACTGGTTTCACGGGCATCATCAAGAACCCCTCCCCCAGCCCCTCCCCGACGCGGAGAGGGGGGCAAGTTTGGGGTTTCTCCATCCTCTTTTTCTCCCTCTTTTCCTATACTTTTTCCTTTACTTTCTCCACCGCTTTCTTTACCGCTTACTCCACTACTTTCTCCACCGCTTTCTCCTCTTACTCCCCCTTCCCTCGCAGGGAAGGGGGTTGGGGGGTTAGGTTTTCCTTCCCCCAATTCATCAGCCGGAAAAGAGGTTGGGGGGTTAGGTCTTTCCTTCCCCGATTGACAAGCATTTAAAATACAAACGGGAATCCCCTTTCCTGTCAACAAATCCGCCAACTCCGACGCCTCCACCGGATCAGCCTTTCCCTGACTTTCCCCCTCCAAAAACAGAAACGCCTTCACCCCTTGATATGGATCAATATCCTCTCGCCCCCACCGCGCCTGAAACGTGTACCGCTTCTTTTCTATCCCCTGCTGCACTTGCTCATAACTCATCAACGAGCCATGGGCGTCAAAATGAATAATATGATAATATCCCGCCCCTTTCTCCTCTAACTGTTTCGATAACGCTTGATAAGTAGCCGGACGCAATAACTCCACATTCACCCGTAACTTTGCCGTCTCAATCGCTTCAATTAACGGACGGGAAATGGTACGATATCCGACATCCCTTTCCTCATCCGGTCGTGCTGTCACCAAGAGTAAATTAATCACCGGAAACGGTGGCATACTGGCACCAATGGGAACCGGTTTAGTATGCTTCCTTAGCATCAGACAATCCACCGCCAGGGGACGCGGTAAATCTGGATCACGCAGGGCTTCCCAATGCAGCGCTTGAAACTCTGGCGTCTGGCTTTCTATCTCAATTTGTAGCTGACTTAAATTCCCCCGGATCTGCCGATACTCGCTATAGGCGTCAATATTAGTTCTAAATACCTGCTCAAATAATTGTTCCCCGTAACCCTTAACCGATTCCTTCGCCTGTTCCGCCTTCACCGTTCCCAATTGGGGAAACACCAACCATTCCTCAAAATACCATTCCAGATTCTGTTCTTGTTTTAGTGTGAAAGGATCAGTAATCGTAATCTGATAATTGACCCGCCCATCAAAACTGAGAGTCGCCGTAAATCCGCTATCAGTTGAGTCCTGTTCACGAATGGTAATGGTTGTCATCCGTCATTCGTCTTATGTCTTATGTCAGGTATGGTAGCCCAAAAAATAGAGGCATAGCAATGTCGTGCCCCAACTCTCCTCTCACGCCATCGTCAACGACACCAAATCATCTGCCATTTCAAAATTGGCGGTGACATTCTGCACATCATCCAACTCATCTAGGGCATCCATTAATTTTAGGAGCGATCGCGCTACATCCGGATCAGTAATTTCGACACTATTCCCCGGTATCCAACGTAACTCAGCATCGCACACGCTGAAGCCTTGATCCTGTAAGGTTTGATTCAGGTGTTCTAAATTGGTTACCTCGGTAACAACTTCCACCCCCGGTTCCTCGTCGTCTTCAATCCACTCATAAGTTTCCGCCCCCCCAGCCAGTGATGCTTCCAATAGCCGATCCTCGGACACCTCACCCGCTACCGTCACCACCCCTTTTTGTTCAAACATCCAACTAACGCAACCTGTTTCCCCCAGATTCCCGCCATTCTTAGTAAACGCCGATCGCAAATCTGCCGCCGTGCGGTTACGATTATCGGTAAGGGCTTCAATCAGAATCGCCACACCTCCCGGACCATAGCCCTCATAGCGAATCTCTTCCAGGTTGTCGCTACCACTATCAAACTGACCTGACCCTTTCGCGATCGCCCGGTCAATATTATCATTGGGAATACCCGCCGCCTTCGCCTTCTCAATCGCGGTGCGTAACCGGAAATTCCCATTCGGGTCAGGAACGCCACTACGGGCAGCTACAATGATCTCCCGTGAGAGTTTGGCAAAGGTTTTCCCCTTCGCTGCGTCCACTCTCGCCTTCTGGCGCTTAATATTTGCCCACTTACTGTGTCCTGCCATAACTGAAACCAAAATCAGTCAAATCCCGCTTCCCTAGGGTAGCTTGGTCATTTGTTATTTGTCATTTGTTAGGGAACAGGGAACAGGGAACAGGGAATAGGCAATAGGCAATAGGCAATAGGCAACACCTCGACTTCGCTCCCCCCAGCTTCCAGACGCGCCATGGCGCGTCTCTACATTGCTTCCCCAGCTTCCCGGATTAAACAGGAAGAAGAACGCGAACGGTGGTGTGTTGATTGGGTACGCTATCAATGGTTAAAGTTCCCCCCAACAGTTCGATTAACCGCTTACTGATACTCAATCCCAATCCTGTTCCTTGTTGGGCATACAGTTTACGTTCAAACTGCTGATATGCCCCCAACTTGGTAATTTGTTCCTGACTCATCCCCCGTCCGCGATCGCTAACTGATAAGGCGTAGAATGATTGATTGGGAACCGTCCTCCCTATCACCGAAACCGGAGTACCAGGGGTCGAATATTTCAACGCATTATCCACTAATTCTTCGACAATTTTCTCCATCCGAGTTTTGGCAATTTGTAGACTGGAATCATGTACATCAAGCTTGACATCAGCCTCGCGATTTCTGCGTTTCGCCTGTTGCCAAACCATGGTTTCAATCATTGAGGCGGCGGAACTGGTTCGAGAACTGCGTAAGGCTTGAATCCGATTCGCATCCGTTACGGTGAGTTCAAGTTCGGCGTAGAGTAAAAAGTTTTGAATCAGTCGATGTAATCGTTCGCCGGACTTACGGATACTTTCGGACATTTCCTTAATTTCATTCCGTTCCAGGGTATCCCCTTCTTCCACTAATAACTGGGAAAATCCCAGGATATTCGTTAGCGGCGATCGCATTTCGTGAGGGAGAGACAGACTGATACTGGTGCGTAACTGGTCAAGTTTTTGGGTTTGTTGTTCCTCAATTATCGCTTGTTTTTGTAACCGGGAGGCAATGGCATTCAGTAATTCATCGACACTAAAGGGCTTGGTAATATAATCATCTGCCCCTAGTTCCATCCCTTGACGCAAATCCGTTTTATCGGTGCGGGCGGTGAGAAACATAAATGGAATGGTGGCGGTTACAGGATTTTTCCGTAATGTATTTAAGACGCCAAACCCATCTAATTTGGGCATCATCACATCACATAAAATTAAATCCGGTTGATACTGCGGTACTAAATCCAATCCCGCACAACCATCGCCAGCGCCGCAGACTTCAAAATCCTCAGCTTCCAGCAATTCCATGAGATTTTCCCGGACGGTTTCTTCGTCTTCGATAATTAGAATTTTTTTCATGGTTGTTATCAGCATTTTTTGCATAAATTAAAACAGATTTACTACGCGGGAACTGAAGGGTTAAATCTGATAGTTTGCACCTTTGTCGGTAAGCCCCGACACCCGCCAAGAACTCAAGTTCTTGGCTCATAGCTTAAGTCCATTAAAATGGACTCAGACTAGATATGCAGTCGTCTTTAGACGACTTTCGCTTTGAGACTTGGGTTTTAACCCAAGGCTTGCTATTTTATCCCCACTAAAGCTTTTTCGCTGAATAATAAAGATTCAAATTCCTTAGCGGGCAAAGGCTTACTAAACAGATACCCTTGCATTTTATGACAGTGATGCTGCACCACAAAGGAAAGTTCCGCATCCGTTTCCACCCCTTCCGCCACTAATTTTAAATCCAGCGTATTTGCCATTTCAATAATCGCTTGGGTAATTGCCGCCTGACTCGGATTATCCTGAATATTGCGAATAAAACAGCGGTCAATTTTCAAGGTATCAAAGGGAAACTGCTGTAAATAGCTTAAAGACGAATACCCTGTGCCAAAATCATCAATGGCAATCTCCACACCCAGCGCTTTTAATGCCTGTAAGCGGCGAATCGCTACATCGGTATTTTCCACCAGCATACTCTCCGTTAATTCTAATTCTAAATACTCCGGGCGCAATCCGGTTTCGGTGAAAATCTTGACTAACCGATGACGCAAGTCTAATTGTTGAAATTGACGCCCGGATAAATTGACGGCGATTTTTAAATGAGGATAACCCATTTTTTGCCAGTGACGAGTTTGCTGGCAAGCCGTTTTTAACACCCATTCCCCAATCGGCAGGATTAATCCCGTTTCTTCGGCTAGGGGAATAAATTTAATCGGAGAAACCAGTCCCCGTTCGGGATGTTCCCAGCGCAACAGGGCTTCCGCACCGATGATTTTACCTGTTTCCAAATTAAGTTGGGGTTGATAGTAAACCTGAAGTTCATCTCGTTCTAAGGCATAGCGTAAACTCGTTTTTAATGCCACCCGATCTGAGGTTCCTTTACTTAAGGCAATCGAGTAAAACTGATGGCAATTTCCTCCCTGTTGTTTTGCCTGAAACATGGCTTTATTTGCCTGATTCAGTAACTGTTCAATATCCCTGCCATCACGGGGATAGAGTGCCATACCAATACTAGCGGTGACAAAGATTTCTTGGTCATCAATGGCAAAGGTTTGGGAGAATTGTTCTAAGAGAGTTTGGGCAACGAAAACGGCATCTTTTTTATGGGGGGTTGTGGGCAGAATAATCGCAAATTGACCGCTGCCTAATCGTGCTACATAATCCTCAGAGGTGACTCCGTTAACTAAACGTTGGGCTACTGCTTGTAATAAGCGATCGCCTACACTATGTCCTAAGTCATCATTAATTTGATTAAACCGATCTAAACCGACACACATGATTGTCATTAATTGCTGGCTATGCGTCGATTTTATCTGTTTAAATTGTTCCCGCAACGATAACTGATTAGGCAAATTGGTTAAGGAGTCATGATACATTAAATAATCGAGTTGATCCTTTGCTTGCTCAAGTTCACTACGATACTGCTGCTGCTTTTTAAACCGAGTCGCGATCGCGCCGAGTAATTCTGCCCGGGTAAAGGGTTTAGTCAGGTAATCATCTGCCCCTAATTCCATCCCTTGACGAAAGTCGGCTTTAGCCGCTTTAGCGGTTAAGAAAATAAAGGGTGTGGTGGCAAATGTTGTCTCCTGACGCAGTGTTTTTAACACACTATATCCATCCAATCCCGGCATCATCACATCACAAATAATTAAATCGGGTTTCTCGACTTTGGCTAAATCGATCCCTTTATAACCATTCGTTGCGCCAATTCCGGCTAATCCTTCGGCGTCCAAGAGTTCTAAGATATTTTCCCGGACGAGTTCTTCATCTTCAATGACTAGAATCTTTTTCATGAGTTTAATATAGGTAAGGTAACAGTTACTGTAGTGCCAACCCCGATGATACTATTAATGTCGATATTACCCTGATGAATATCCACACATTTTTTAACGATGGTGAGTCCTAATCCGGTTCCCGGAATCGTGCCAACATTGGTTCCCCGATGGAATGCTTCAAATAATCGGTCTTGATCGTCTAGGGGAATCCCAATGCCGCGATCGCGAATTTCCAGGGTAATTTGTTCGCGATTTCCTTTGAGTTTAACTTCAATCGTTTCTTCGGAGGATGAATACTTAATCGCATTGCTTAACACATTCTCTAAAATTTGCTGGAGTAATTGCTTATCTAGATAGATTACTTGGGCATCAAGGGTCAGTTCCCACTCATAACTGATGTTAATAACAGAGAGTTCGGGTTGATTAAGTTGCAGCTCTTTCACTAATGTGGCACAAAATAATTCCAAATTAATAGGTTCTAGACTTAAGGCAAGTTTACCTGCATCTGTTTTGCCTAAAATTAATACATCATTTAATAATTTGGTCATATACTTAACCGAACCTTGAATTCGATGCAAATGCATCTGTTGTTTCTCATCTGACCATTTATGCCGATAATGTTCCAGTAACTCGGCTGACGAGTGAATCGTAGTTAAAGGGGTGCGAAACTCGTGAGACGTTACCGTAATAAAGCGGGATTTGAGGTCACTCAGTTCCTTTTCTTGCGCCAAAGCATTGAGAATTTCTGCTTGCACTCGTTGGCGTTCAGTAATATCCTCCGCAATCCCCGCAATCCGGATAGTAATTCCTGCCTCATTCACCACCGGAAACGCCCGTACTCCCATCCAACGTACTGAACTATCGGGGCGAACAATTCGATATTCTTCCTGGAAATTTGCTTCCCCAAGGGACTGTTTGTGTAACGCTTGGGTTACGCGATCGCGATCCTCCGGATGAATGGATTCTAACCAAGATGAAGGTTGTTCATATAAACTTTTAGTCGAACGTCCCCATACCTCCTGATACACTGGACTAATATAGATCATCTGGCTAAAATCAGGGGTAGTTAAAAAGAAGACTTCGCGAATATTTTCTGTCAGTTGTCGCAATTGTTCTTCACTGGTGCGAAGTTGTTCCTCTATCCGTTTTCTTTCGATAATTTCGGCTTGAAGAACATCATTCACTTTCCTTAACGCCGCCGTGCGTTCTTCCACACGCATTTCTAAGGCATCATTCACTTGTTCTAGGCTGAGTCGCATTTGCACCCGATCCGTGACATCTTGGACAATCACAGAAACTTCTTCAAACCCACTGGCAACAATTCGGGCTTCAAAATTGCGGGCTTTGCCATTCACCCAGAGTTGATATTCCACCCGTTGAATGGTTTTCGTTTCTAGCGCTTGTTCAATATGTTCCCAAATTAATCCCGCCACTTGTGTGGGCAGTATTTGATGTAAATGTTTACCGATAATATCGGTAGCCGGAATAGAAAGCGTTTCCGTTTTTGTGCCATAGCAATCTAAATAAATCCCCGCACTGTTAATCCGAAACAAAGCATCAGGGATAATTTCCAAAAGCGCGTTGTTTCGGGATTCCGCCCGATTTAAAGCGGCAATAACCTGCTGGTGCTTTTGCTGTTGAATGTGGTACTTTTGTTCTTGTTGAATGTGATAGAATACCATCGCCCATTGAGACGCGATCGCACAGACACAATCAATTTCTGCCTGACTCCATTGGCGTTGCGCTTGCGTCGCCATCAGGCTAATCGCCCCAAAATAGGATTGACGATGACAAAGGGGTAGAATTAACAGGGGTAAACCGGAAAGCCTCTGCCATTCTTGAATTGGCGCTGGGGGATGTTCATCCGCGATCGGAAAAATCAGTGGTTTTCCCTGAATTAGCCAAGTATAATATTTCCCATAAAACTCACAAATTAGCCGAGAGGATGAGTCATCTACAGTCCCCTGTCCTCGCAGTAGTTGATACGGGTTTTCTTGTCTTTTTTTTCCCTTTACCTCTCCCTCAAAGGGTGTCGTAATCGGTTCAAAGTCTGATACTATAAACATCAGACAGGAGTCAACCTGTAGACCGTAACGTAGTTGATCCGCCGTCGTTTGTAGCCCATCTTGAGGAACACATTGTCCTTGCGTTACTTGGGCAATCTGCTGCATAATTGCCACTTGTAGGGTTAAGAGATGATTCTCCATTGTCCCCAGTTCATTAGCGTTAATTGATAGATGCTTGGATGAGATAGCCATAAGTCATGAATGGATGAAACATAAAAGGTTTGACATTGGCGAATCCTCGAATAAACGTTATCTGGTTAATTTCCACCTCCAAACCATCGGATTGAGTCAAAATTGTAGGGGCGGGTTTAGCCATTAAAACCACTTGTCACCAACACATGAACAACAAAACCCGCCCTTACCCCCTCACGCACCACTACCTATGGATCACTCCAATATGAGTCGCGATCGCATCCAGCAATTCTGCCAAGGTAAAGGGCTTAGTCAGATAGGCATTTGCGCCCAAATTCATCCCTTGCTTAATATCCGTTTTAGCGGCTTTAGCGGTGAGAAATAAGAACGGAATAGTAGCCGTCTTACCTTGAGAACGCAAGGCAGAAAGAACACCATAACCATCCATTTCTGGCATCAGTACATCGCACAAAATTAAATCCGGATCATGCTGTTGTGCCAGATGCAACCCCTTCTGTCCATTTTCTGCGATAATCGCATCAAACCCTTCTGCATCCAGCAGTTCCAGGATATTCTCGCGTACAGACTCCTCATCTTCAATCACTAAAATTTTAACCATTGTTGCTCTCCTTAAAATGCCTAACCGGTATTAACGTCTTTAAAAATATGGCTACAATCATGACAGCGATAATCTCCTTATCTATAACTCAACCCATTCCGGTTTCATCTCCTGAAAATGGATCAGAATACTGAGAGAACCCCAGCATTAAATGGTGGGTTTACTGTCCACTTTGATAAATTGTTGCATAGTGATTCTGATTAGTCCTCGTGGAAAATACGGGGTGTGAACCTGAGTTGAGGATTCCATCTCCGTAATTTCACCTTGAAGGGGGTGGGTATTTTGAGCAAAACCCTTGTAGAGACGTTCCGCCGGAACGTCTCTACCAAATGATGTGTCCTAACTTACAAACCTAGAGTCAGGAACATATTCGCACAGATCAACATCAGGTTTTAAGATAACTGACGAACGACCAGGGAACCGACGTGACTAAGTTGGGTAACAACCTCGCCTCAGCCAAACCTGATCAAAATCATGAGGCGAATAAAACTGAAGGGTGTTGGGGTTGGCGTAATCTATTTTGGGAAGCACGAACTCGTCTTCTTGCCTGGTATGTCCTGCTCATGGTTTGCTTTACGGGTACATCAGTTGGGCTGATCCGTCAAGTTCTATTGGAGGAGACGCACAAACGAATTGATAGTTCTCTAAACCAAGAGGTGCAGGAGTTCCAGCGATTGTTTCAACAAGGAAAAAACCCCTTTACGGGTCAGCC
Organism: Coleofasciculus chthonoplastes PCC 7420; assembly: GCF_000155555.1. Classification (GTDB taxonomy): domain Bacteria; phylum Cyanobacteriota; class Cyanobacteriia; order Cyanobacteriales; family Coleofasciculaceae; genus Coleofasciculus; species Coleofasciculus chthonoplastes_A. The sequence goes on along the minus strand of NZ_DS989842.1, from coordinate 199,789 downwards.
ATTTTGTGATGACATTGGCGGTTTATTTGAGGTTTTTCTATCCCGTAATATTCCCAATGATGGAGAGTTTCTGCTGACCATTATTGAGGGTCAATTCTACCAATCTAGTCCGACAGCATTGCCTGACCCCCTGCAACCGGATGCATGGCTACTTAAACGTTGGACTAAGCTGACCCAACCCACAAAAGGCTGGGAAGAAACATCAGTTGGTCCGATTCTTTACTATGCCGAACCGGTGGAAATTGGCGGAGAAATTCGGGGACTATTTATTGTCGCTAATGTGATTGCCTATGAAAAGGAAGAAGTTAATGAAGTCGTTTGGGTGATTGTTAAAGTAACGTTGGTTGTGATGGTGGTTGCGTCCATTGTGGCTTGGGTTGCTGCTGGACGGGTACTCGCCCCCCTACGTTCGGTTACAGAAACGGCGCGTTCGATTAGTGAAACGGATCTGACGCAACGCATTCCTATACAAGGTACGGGTGAAATTGCAGAACTGACCACTACGCTGAATCAAATGCTGGATCGTCTGCATCGGGCGTTTACTAGCCAGCGAGACTTTATCAATGATGCGGGTCACGAATTACGGACACCAATCACGATTATCCGAGGTCATCTGGAATTATGGGACGATGACCCAAAAGCGCAACAGGAAACATTAGAATTAGTCTTGGATGAATTGGATCGGATGAACCGATTTGTCAATGATTTACTCCTGTTAGCGAAAGCCGAATGGCGCGATTTTTTACAGGTTGAAATCATAGATATTGACTCATTCACCGAGGAACTTTTTGCTAAAGCCAAAGCCTTAGCCGAACGAAACTGGCAATTGGATGCGATCGCGTCTGGTCAAATTGTCGCTGATCGTCAGCGCCTGACGCAAGCAATCATGAACCTGGCTGAAAATGCTACCCAACATACCGAGGCGGGAGAGCAAATCGCCTTGGGTTCTGCGATCAATCGCCATAACGCCTATTTCTGGGTTCGCGATACTGGAAAAGGAATTGACTCAGCTAACCAAAAGCGGATTTTTGAGCGGTTTGCTCGACTCCCCAACAGCCGTCGTCGTTCTGAAGGCGCGGGTTTGGGGTTATCTATCGTTCAAGCGATCGCCCAGGCGCATCGGGGACAAGTGAGACTCAACAGCCGACTGGGTGCTGGCGCTCAATTTACGATTGTTCTTCCTCTAGAGTCAAGACAAGATAATTTACCTCATGAATCGAATTCTAATTGCTGAAGATGAACCCCGGATTGCCTCATTTCTAGAAAAAGGGCTGCGGGCTAAAGGATTTACCACCAGCGTAGCCATAGATGCGGGGGAGACGCTGGATATGGCACTCTCCCACGAATTTGACCTGCTGATTATGGATTTGGGACTCCCCGGTAAAGATGGTTTACAGGTACTAGAGGAATTACGGGGTCAGGGGGAACAAATCCCAATTATAATTCTCACCGCCCGTGATGACATCCGTGATAAAGTCGCTGGATTAGAGGGAGGGGCTGATGATTACATGACCAAACCTTTTCGGTTTGAAGAACTTTTAGCCCGGGTGCGCTTGCGGTTGCGGAATAACCATTTGCCGAAAACCAAGGAGGAGATGGTACTCACCATCGGTCATGTTAGTTTAGATTTGCGGACTCGTCGGGTTCGGGTTAAGGGTCAACGTGTTGAACTCTCCGCCCGCGAATTTACCCTCGCAGAAACCCTATTACGCCATCCCGGACAAGTGATGAGCCGAGAACAGTTACTCAGTCATGTTTGGGGGTATGATTATGATCCGGGTTCTAATATTGTTGATGTTTATATCGGTTATTTACGCAAAAAATTAGGCAGTGACTTAATTGAAACCGTTAGAGGCATGGGTTATCGCCTCCGTACTTGATTAGACGCTGCGCTGAGACAAAATTATTAGTTATCCTAATAATCATCATAATTTTTTCCGATAAATCTAGAGACGTTATAGCAACCGCCATAGCGGTTAGGACACATCATTTATGTAGAGACGCGCCATGGCGCGTCTCTACAATGGTGCCGAAAGTCCTAATCGATGTGTCTACTGCTATATCTTCAACGTCTCTTTTCGTTTATGGGCAGTCAAGTCTCTCCCCGTTCCCCGTTCCCCGTTCTCTATTCCCTTCTTAATCACAAACATGAAAGAGTTCTCATAAAAGTATCACCTTGTTTTCACGGCAGTTTATTAAATTTAAGTTAAGATATCAGAAAGCAAGATAAATTTTAGGGGAAAGCCTCAATTTTATCATCCTGCTCGCCTAAAGGATACATCAATCACAAGAAACCACATTTTGGAGCATCAGGAGATAACAATGATAGCACAAACGCGCACAATTGAACGTTTTTTGAATGGAGAAAGAGTCGCCAGTTTTGAATCTAAAACCGCTGAAATTGCACAGCATCTTCATTTCAGAGAACGAACAAGTCGTGCGACTGATGCGGCTCATACGGGGTGGTTTTCCCATCTATCTCCGGCGATTGTCCAACCGAATAGCGCTAGAACTCGGAAATTGCGGGTGGTGTTGTACTCCCATGATACGATGGGTTTGGGTCATAAGCGACGCAATTTGTTAATGGCTCAAACCCTTGCCCAGTCTGCTTTACCCACGGACATTCTGCTGATTAGTGGCATGAGTGAGGCAAGTAATCTGCACATCCCTGATGGCGTAGATTATGTGGCACTTCCCGCCCTGCATAAAGGAACCAATGGACAATATCAATCCCGTCGCTTGGATCTGTCGCTACAACATATTGTCAATCTCCGCGCTAATATTATTCGGGCGACTGTCGAATCCTTTCAACCGGATGTCTTCATTGTCGATAATGTGCCACGGGGGGCAATTCGAGAATTAGATTTAACCCTAGAGTATTTGCATACTCAAACAGATACTCGTTGTGTTTTAGGTTTACGGGATGTGCTTGATGATCCGATAAAAGTACAGCATGAATGGCAGCAAGCAGAGAATGAAGATATCATTCGTAAGTATTATGATGCGGTGTGGATTTACGGTGATCCTAGAATCTCTGATCTGGTTGAGGATTGTCAATTTTCCCCCGATATAGCCGCAAAGGTGCGTTATACCGGTTGTTTTGATCAGCGCAAACGACTGGAATTTGTGGATACTCCCGACGTTGATCCCTTAGCCACACTAAATCTTCCCCCTGGGCGGCTGGCGGTGTGTATGGTTGGCGGTGGGCAAGATGGGGATAAGCTGGCAGAAATGTTTGCCCAAACCCCTTTACCTCCAGACACCAACGGGGTGATTTTAACCGGTCCATTTATGCCCCTTCCTGTGCGTCAACACCTACACCAAATCGCGGCAAAACATCCCCGTTTGCGAGTGTTGGAGTTTCTGGCTGAACCCACCCAATTATTGAATCGGGCGGATTGTGTGATTACCATGGGCGGCTACAACACCACTTATGAAGTTCTTTCCTTTGACAAACCCGCGCTGATTGTACCACGAGTCAAACCGCGCCAGGAACAGTTAATTCGGGCTAAACGGTTACAGGATTTGGGATTAGTTGATATGCTGCATCCCGATAATGTCACGCCCACCGCTTTAAGGGAATGGCTATCGCAGACAATGGGAACATCGACACATCGACGCGATCGCATCGATTTCCATGGGCTGGCACGTTTACCTCATTTACTCGAATCTGTTGTTGATTCCCCAGTTATTTCCATGGTTAATGTTTCGTAATTGTTGAATCAGGAATCAGATTCGTCATTTGTCAAGAGTCATTTGTTTATGTCGGGGCGAAGCATTTTGCATCCTTGTCAACTTAAGCTCAACCCCTCTCCCCCAGCCCCTCTCCCACGCCGGGGAGAGGGGAGCGGGGAGAGGGTTCCCCTTCTCCCCACGGAGGGAGAAGGGGTTAGGGGATGAGGGGGAAAATGCCGGAATGTTATCGGTTAAACCCGCCCCTACATATCCAACCTTTACCTAATCCCCCATAACAATGATGCTTTCCACAGAATTAAACCGCATTGGTTATGTTCTCAAGCGTTATCCACGCTACTCAGAAACATTCGTCGTCAATGAAATTTTAGCCCATGAAGCCGCTGGATTAGAAATAGATATTTTTGCCCTGCGCCCTCCGGCGGAAACTCATTTTCAAAACATCATTTCCCAAGTTCGCGCCCCAGTTTACTATATTCGTAAACCCATCCAAGGGCGAGTGAGCGAGTCTCTCAATAGCCTTAACCCAACAGCCGCTAGCTTCTTCTGGGCAGAACTTCAGGAAGCCAGTAAAATTATCCCCGATTTTTGGACAAAATTAGAGTTTGCTCAAGGGGAAAAAGCCAGTACCGTTTATCAAGCCGCCTGGTTAGCACGAGAGGTACGGTTAAAAAATATTAGTCATCTCCACGCCCACTTTGGTACAGTGGCAACCAGTGTCGCTCGTTTGGCTGCCCACTTTGCCGGAATTCCTTATACCTTCACGGCTCATGCTAAGGATATTTTCCATGAAAGTGTCGAACCGGAAGACATGAAACGGAAGCTACAAGATGCGGCAAGTGTGATTACGGTTAGTGACTATAATCTCAAGTATTTACAACAGATGTATGGTACAGCATCCGCCCCTATCCAGCGCATTTATAATGGCTTGAATTTAAACCAGTTGGGGTATAAATCTCCCCAAGAACGCCCACCCACTATTCTTTCAGTCAGTCGATTGGTGGAGAAAAAAGGGGTTTCTGTTTTAATTGACGCTTGTGCCATTCTTGCCCATCGCGGCTGTTCGTTTCATTGTAAAATTATTGGATCAGGTTCATTGGAAGCGACGCTGCGAGAGCAAATTCAACGCCTCGGTTTAGAATCAACGGTTGAAATTATTGGTTCGCGTCCTCAAAATGAAGTCTTTGAGCATATCCAGAATGCGGCTGTATTTGCTGCACCTTATATTATTGGTAGCGATGGAAATCGTGAAGGTTTACCAACGGTTTTACTGGAAACGATGGCGCTGGGTACGCCTTGTGTGGCTACTGATGTAACCGGAATTCCTGAAGTTGTGCGTCATGAAGAGACGGGATTAATGGTGGCTCAACATGATTCTCAGGCGTTGGCAAATGCTCTAGAACACTTACTGATTAATCCAAGTTTACGGGTGAAACTGGCAACAAAAGCGCGGCAATTGATTGAGTCAGAGTTTGATATTTATCGCAATACTGCGGTTTTGCGGACTATTTTTAATCAAGTCGTTAATCAAGATAAGTTACAGTCTTCTCCAGTTGTTTCTAATCATATATCGTCCACTAATCAACAGGATAATGTGAGTTTTGCACAAAATGTATAAGTAGGTTGGGTTGAGCGTAAGCGTTACCAAACAGGATATCTTGTCATTTGTCAAATAACCCTTTATTCCATACTTGAGACGGGGCGGGTTTATTGACATCAGGGTCAACAATAAAGTTAAGTGGTGAAACCCGCCCCTACAGACCTATTTATTTTATCCCTGATTCAGGGCGGGTTTAATGACATTACGGTCAAGAATAAAGTTAATTAGTGAAACCCGCCCCTACAAGGTTATTTATTTTATCCCTGATTCAGGGCGGGTTTAGTAACATTAGGGTCAATAATAAAGTTAGTTATTTATCGTTTGTTGAGACTATGAATTATGCGAATTGCTTACATTTGCGCTGATCCAGGTATTCCCGTTTTTGGTCAAAAAGGTTGCTCAATTCATGTTCAGGAGGTAATTCGTGCTTGGCTAAAACTAGGAATACAGGTTGAGTTATTTGCCACACGAATTGGTGGTGAGCCGCCACCGGATTTAGCCGATGTCATTGTTCATCGTTTACCCTCTATTCCCAAAGGTGAAATAGCTGCCCGTGAACAAGCTGCCCTATCTGCTAACCTTGATCTACGTATAGCACTGGAGAATAACGGTATTTTCAACTTAGTTTATGAGCGTTACTCTCTCTGGAGTTTTACCGGAATGGATTATGCCAAGTCTATGGGAATACCAGGGATTTTAGAAGTCAATGCTCCCTTGATTGAAGAACAGGCAAAACATCGGGGATTAGTAGAGCGCACGCTAGCAGAACAAGTGGCACAGCAAGTGTTTAGTACAGCCAGTGCAATTATTGCCGTGTCTGAAGAAATTAAGACTTATATAGAAACATATCCGGGAGTAAGTAAACGAGTGCATATTATCGCTAATGGCGTTAACCCAGAGCGTTTTTCCAGTAGTATTGAATCAGCCTTATCCATTCATCCAGAATCATTCACCGTGGGATTTGTTGGCACACTTAAGCCTTGGCATGGATTATCGATTTTAGTCGAAGCCTTTGACACCCTACATAAAAAGTATATAAATACGCGACTACTAATTGTCGGGGATGGACCCGAACGAGATAATTTAGTCACAGAATTGTCAGCACGCGGATTATTAGATGTGACTCATTTTACGGGTGCTGTTACTCCTGATAAAATCCCTGAAATTTTAGCAAAAATGACCGTTGCCGTTGCCCCTTATCCGCACCAATCTGACTTTTATTTTTCACCTTTAAAAGTCTATGAATACATGGCAGCCGGATTACCCGTGGTAGCGAGTCGTATTGGACAATTGAAAGAATTAATTGAAGATGAAATTAATGGGTTATTATGTCCTCCAGGCGACGCCGTAGCCTTAGCCGCCACCCTAGAGCGCCTCTACCATAATCCTGAATTAGGCAAACAGCTAGGAAAAGCCGCCAGACAGACAATACAGCACCATCATACCTGGGATGCGATCGCGAAACGTCTATTAGAAATCGCGGGTATGGCAGAGGGGTACAGCAGTAATGTAGAGACGTGCCATGGCGCGTCTGGGAGCAGATTGGGAATGACGAATGACGAATAACATAAGACAAATGACACAAAAATCTATTCCTAGTTTCTGGCGAATATTACATCGCTTCGCCCCCTATCTTCAGAAACAAAGTTTACTCTTAATCACAGCGGTATTCGCTCTATTCGCTGAGGTAGTGTTGCGATTACTTGAGCCTTGGCCCCTGAAGTTTGTTTTTGACTATATTTTAATTGATGCGCCCGATAAAAACATTAGTATTCTCAATCGTTTTGATCCAGTAACATTGCTAACCCTATCGGCTTTCGGGTTAATCGCCATCACCGCACTACGAGCAATAGCATCTTACTGGAGTACCGTGAGTTTAGCCCTAGCCAGTAGCCGCATCTTAACCGAAATTCGCGAACAACTCTATCGTCATCTTCAATGCCTATCTCTCTCCTACCATACCAAAGCTAGAAGTGGTGATTTATTAGTGCGAATCAGCACCGATACCACCCGATTACAAGAAATTGTCCTAACCGCCGTCATGCCCCTTATCGTCAGCATTATGACACTATTGGGTATGATTGGAATCATGATTTGGATCGATCGCGATCTAACATTACTAGCATTAATTACCTTACCCTTCTTTTGGTTTGCCGCCACCCGCCTAAGTGAGCGAATCCAGCAAGCCTCACGTCAGCAGCGTCAGCGTGAGGGGGCTGTCGCCGCCACTCTAGCCGAATCAATTGGCGCAATTAAATTAGTACAAGCCCTTTCCCTGCAAGACGCCTTCGCCAACGTCTTCTCCCAAGCCAATCACCGCAGTCTCAAGGAAAGCGTGAAAACCCAACGCTTATCCGCTAGCTTAGAACGTACTGTGGATGTCGTCATCGCCATTGGTACAGCCATTGTCTTGTGGTACGGTGCCAGGTTAGCATTACGAGATCATCTCACCCCTGGAGATGTTCTAGTTTTCTTAACCTATCTCAAACAAGCCTTTAAACCAATACAGAACTTTGCTAAATATACCGGGCGACTATCAAAAGCAGTAGCCTCTGGGGAGCGTGTTTTAGACATTTTAGATGAAACACCGGAGGTTGACGATTCCCCCTTTGCCATTGTCGCGCCTCCATTTCAAGGATATGTCAGATTTGATTGCGTCAGCTTTGCCTATCAAGCCGGTAATCCCTTACTCAAAGCCATTGAATTAGACGTAAAACCGGGACAACAAGTAGCTCTAGTGGGCACCTCCGGGAGTGGTAAATCGACACTTCTGAGCCTACTTTTGCGTTTGTATGATCCCACTGAAGGGCGAGTCATGATTGATGGACGAGATATTCGTGACTATACCCTCAAATCATTGCGAACTCAAATTAGTGTCGTCATGCAAGACAGTTTACTCTTTGCCGCCACCGTTTGGGAAAACATCGGCTACGGTGTTCCCGATGCTACCCACGCCCAGATTGAAGCAGCCGTGCGTCTTGCTAATGCTCACGAATTTGTCGAAGCACTTCCCCAAGGCTACGACACCATCTTAGGGGAACGAGGCTCCACCCTCTCCGGGGGACAACGTCAACGTTTAGCCATCGCCCGAGCCGCCATTCGCCAAGCCCCCATTCTCATCCTCGATGAACCCACCACAGGTTTAGACAAACATAACGAAAAAGCCGTGATTACCGCCCTAGAAAGCGTAGCCAAAAACCGCACCACCTTTCTCATCACCCATGACTTAACCCTCGCCGCCCATGCTGATTTAATTCTCTACCTAGAAAACGGACAAATCCTCGAACAAGGAACCCATTCCCAATTAATCCAACTCAATAAAAAATATACCAGCTTATATCAGATGCAATCTCCAGCCGATAGAGAAAACAAAAAGCAAGAAATAAGTAGGTGAACACCATAAAAGCTAACGGTGGAGATCGTCATTCGTCATTCGTCATTTGTCCTTTGTCAGAGTTTGAGACTCTCATGTCCCATAATTCCTCCAAATCCCCCAACCCATCATCAAAATCCCCCAAAACCTCTGCGCCCCTCTGCGCTTACCTCTGCGCCCCTCTGCGTTAAAAAAACATCATTTCGACACCACCCATTTTCATTTAAAATCGTCAATCCCATGACCATTCCCGTAATCGATCCATTCAACATCACCACCGATTCAAACCTGTCATTCCTTACCGCAGCCCTTAACCCAATCACCGTCCAGCAAGAACTCACCAAAAACCTACCACAACCCCTTCAAAAAAGCAACCTTTGTGCGATTAAAGTCATTCGCCACAAACCCGGACGTCGCTGCTTAATTGAATATAACCTAACCCATCCCAATCATTCCACCATTCCCATCACCCTCCTCGGCAAAGTACGGGCAAAAGGCACTGATTTTAAAAGCTATCAACTCAACCAAGCCCTTTGGCAGAAAGGATTTACCGATAATAGTAACGATGGAATTAGTATTCCCGAACCCATCGCCATAATTCCCGACTTTCAGATGTGGCTTCAGCGCAAAGTACCCGGAGTAACCGCCACCAAACTACTCCCCCAACCCCAAGGAATTACCCTAGCTAAACGCATTGCCGAAGCCATTCATAAACTACATCAAGCCAAAATTCCGCCCCAGCGTTGCCACACCATAGCCGATGAACTGCGAATTTTGCACGAACGTCTGCCCCTAGTGTCTCAACTCAAACCCCAGTGGGAACCCCGTTTAGAGCAAATTTTAGCTGGGTGCGATCGCGTGGCAGCAATAACCCCAGAACCGCAACTTCTGGGTATTCATCGCGACTTTTATCCTGACCAAATCCTTATCGATAACAATCGCCTTTATTTACTGGATCTGGACTTATATTGTCAAGGCAATCCCGGCTTAGATATTGGTAACTTTATTGGACATATCACAGAGCAAAGTTTGCGAACTTTAGGCAATTCCGAAGCCTTAGTGGATCGAGAAAATGCGTTAGCGGAGAGATTTATTCAGCTTGCAGGTGAAGCCCTTCGTCCAGCGATTCAGTCTTATACAACCTTAACCTTAGTGCGACATATTTACATCAGCACTCAGTTTCCAGATCGGTGTCAATTTACCGAATCTTTATTAGAACTGTGTGAACAACGTCTCAAATAAAAGATGATTGGACAAGTTTTATATCAAAAAATAGGGCTAGTGATAATTGTATTAGTTTCTCCTTTAATAGGAACACATACCACCCTAGCCAATGAGTTTATGACAACCGATATTGACTCTAATTATTCACGATCAAAGGAACTCACCAATAGTGACATGAACACCGTCACACCAGTATCTCAGCTAGCCGATGTGAGTCCTGATGATTGGGCATTTCAGGCATTGCGATCGCTCATTGATCGCTATGGTTGTCTCAGCGGATATCCGAATAACACCTATCGCGGCAATCAAACCCTGACTCGCTATGAATTTGCCACTGGATTAAAGGCTTGTCTAAATTACATTTACGAACAAAATATTAACAGTACAACCAACCCCGTTGCCGAAACTGATCTAAAAACATTGCAACGATTACAACAAAATTTTTCTACTGAATTAAACCTAATTAGCGAACGGGTATACAGCCTAGAAAATCGCACAACTCAATTAGAATCTCGGCAATTTTCTCCCACCACTGAATTAGAAGGAGAGGTGATTCTTGCGTTTAGTGGAGTTCAGGGGACAAAAAAAGCTAATGGAAGTGGTGAACCCATTGACAATAATCTCACCTTTGGCAATCGATTTCGCCTCACCTTAGAAACCAGTTTTACCGGAAAAGATAGACTACAAATCCGTTTGCAAGGTCGTGATATTCCCGAATTTGCCGAAGCTACAGGGACACAAATGGCAAACTTAGGGTTTGATGGAAATGATGACAATGAAGTCGAAATTGATGAATTAGAGTACCGATTTTTAGTCACTCCCCAAACCCAAGTGAGTTTAGGTACAGTAGGGATTGGGTTAGGCGATTTAATCCCCACCGTCAATCCTCTATTTAGCGGAAGTGGAGATGGTTCCATTTCTACCTTTGGGCGAGAGAATCCCATCCGCCGTCAAGGAGAAGGGGCGGGAATTGGCATTTCTCAGAACTTGGGTGAGTCTGTTAATCTATCCTTGGGCTATGTTGCCATTGATGCCAATGAAGCCGATAATGGGATTTTGGGCAATGATACTTATGCTGCGATCGCACAATTAACCTGGCAACCTAGTGACATCGCCTCTTTAAGTTTCACATACACCCGTTCCTCAAATAGTTTTAATACGGGAACTGGTAGCGAATTAACCAGTGATCCGTTTAATCGCGAGACTGAAGACGTAACAGCTAACTCTTTTGCGGCTGAAGCCTCTATACGAGTCAATCCAGGATTTATTTTAGGCGGGCGAGTGGGTTTAATTCAAGCGCAAGCTAATGACTTACCCAATCAACCTAATGCTAATATCTTTACCTGGGCGATGTTGTTAGCTTTGCCGGATTTTGGCCAAGAAGATAGTTTAGTCGGTATTGTAATTGGTCAACCGCCGAAGATTCTTAATAATGAACTGGGCGCGGATTTTGAGGATCGGGATACAGCGTTACATCTAGAAGCATTTTACCGTTTTTCGCTGAATGACGATATCTCGATTACTCCAGGATTATTTGTGATTACTAATCCAGAACACAATGATGATAATGATGCGATTTATGTTGGTACTATCCGAGTTACATTGACGTTTTAATCTTGATTTAAGTGAGATAGGGCGGGTTTTGTTTGTACGTTAGGGATAACAAGATAATTTAGTTCCTAAACCCGCCCCTACAATGCTATCCCTACAATGCTGTCCACAATGCCAACCCACCGCCGCGTCCTCTTGCGGCAATTGCTTGATTTTCGACGAGAAAATAGGTAAAAAATGCCTTATCTTTTAACGGTTTATCATAAAAAGAAGCCTCTCGCTCTTGACCGCCGCGAATATATCCGTTATATAATTTTAAGCCAAATAATGACAGGTTTATGCGGGTGAAATCAAAAGCCAGGATATTCGTCTTAGCAAAAAACTGAGTCGGTCCAGTGACAACTAATTGCAGAGATCCCAGTTCCACCGAATTTACCACTGTTCCTTGCTCTTGACTGGCTTCTGATGGGGAGTAGGATAACTGAATCTTCACCCATTTCGGCAAAAACCGTCCCGCACCCAACACCACGCCAGCACGCTGACGAGAGCGTTTGGTTCCGGTGATAAATCCCAATCGCCATGTTCCCAGTAACTCGGAATAGCTATGGCGTACTTTCGTCTGTTTGGCTGTCTTCTCAGCGGTTAACAGCGCCTCAACCACAGCCTTTGATTCAGGGGGTTGGGCAGAAAACGTAGTTAAATATGCGATCGCTTGATCAAGTGTTGGGTCAATTAGGTCTGTGGTCATAAGATTACTATACCAAAAGAGTGAAATAGTTACGAACTAGGGCTAAAGCCCTGACTACAAACTAGGGCTAAAGCCCTGACTACGAACTAGGGCTAAAGCCCTGACTACAAACTAGGGCTAAAGCCCTGACTACAAACTAGGGCTAAAGCCCTGACTACAAACTAGGGCTAAAGCCCTGACTACGAACTAGGGCTAAAGCCCTGACTACGAACTAAGTTTTGTCTGGTTTGTGTTCCAATAAAACCCTTTTCACGGGTTCATATTCAGCTTTAATCTGCGATAATAGCGTGGCTTTAACTTCAACGTTATCACGATTCGCCTTGGCTTCTAACTCCTGACACAAATGAGCTAAACGGCTTGCTCCTAACATCGCACTGCTGGATTTCAAGGTATGAGCGGTTCGATTCAGCAGTTCTGTTTGTCCTTGAGTTATTCCATCAGACAAATCTTGTAAGAGTTTAGGCGCCTCCTCTAGATAGCGAGTAATCACTTCGGCTAATATTTCCTCTTGATTCAGCATCTCACGTAATTGTTGAAAAATTACCGGGTCAAACACGGCTTTATCGGACAGATCCAATCCCGCCACCGTGGTACTATCCGATGGGGTTGTATCAACAGAACTCCCAGAGGCTTTAATCTCCTCTCCCTCTGCTCCCAGACGTTCCACCGGAACGTCTCTACAAGCTCCCTCTGCTCCCCCTGCTCCCCCTGCTCCCCCTGCTTCCCCTACACCCCCTGCTTTCTTTAACGCCTCAACCAATTCCTCAATGCGGATGGGTTTGCTGATATAATCATCCATACCTGCCTCAATGCACATTTCGCGATCGCCAACCATGGCATTAGCGGTCATGGCAATAATTCGCGGACGTTGTGATTGAGTCTTCCCATCTAAATCACACCACTCTTGACAAATGCGCCGGGATGCCTCTAACCCATCCATTTCTGGCATCTGTACGTCCATAAACACCACATCATAAGGCTGACGCTGTAGCGCTTCCAAGACTTCTAACCCATTCCCTGCGACATCCGCTCGATATCCCATCCGTTGCAGCAGATGCAGCGCTACCTGCTGATTCACTGGATTATCTTCCGCCAGTAAAATTCGTAGGGGTAAACGTTCACCCATCTTGGCGTCAATGTCTGGTTTCTTGGCGCTGTGGATTTTCACCTTAATCGGTATCCCCGCCATCGCTTGCATCAGCACATCACACAGTTGAGACTGTTTAATCGGTTTAGTCAAAAACCCAGCAAACGTCTGCTTCACATCAGGTGTATCGACTTGCAACTCACCCAGAGACGAGAGCATCACCAGAGGTAGAGTTTGACAACCGGGAAGTTTACGGATTTTTTGCGCCAATGTCACCCCATCCATCTCTGGCATCTGCATATCCAGAATTGCCAAGTCAAACCGTTCCCCCTGATGTAGCCAATCTAAGGCTTGAACCCCTGATTGTGCCGCATAGCATTCCATTCCCCAAACTTGAGCTTGGCGCATCAAAATCTTGCGATTGGTGTCGTTATCATCAACAATTAGCAGTCGTTGACCATCGAGTTCCAATCGACAAACCTGATTCGTATTCTGCTGGGTACTCGGATCAGCCGGAACCACCAACGTGAAGTAAAAGGTTGAGCCAATATCCTCTTGACTTTCTACCCACATTGTCCCGCCCATCATTTCGCACAATTGCTTACAGATGGCAAGTCCCAATCCTGTACCACCATATTTGCGGGTGGTTGAGGAGTCTACTTGACTGAAGGGTTGAAATAAACGGTTTAATCGTTCTGGGGGAATACCAATCCCGGTATCCTTAACCGCAAATTGAATCCGATAATGAGGGGTAGCCACTGAGGGAGTAATCCGTGGAGTTAGGCTAGTTTTTGTTTCCGGGCGCTCCCATTGTTCATAGTCGAGTTTCTCGGCGTTAACGGAAACAATCACTTCCCCCGATTGGGTAAATTTAACCGCATTACTTAACAGGTTAACCAGAATCTGCCGTAAGCGGGTTACATCACCGATAATCATTCGGGGAGTTTGAGGTGTAATTTGATAGGCAAGTTCTAAGTTCTTATCACTGGCTTTAGCGGCTAACAGATCCAAACAATTTTCAATACAAACTTGCAGATCAAAGGAGACTTCTTCCAACTCCAGTTTGCCGGATTCAATCTTGGAGAAGTCGAGAATATCATTAATAATGGTGAGTAAGGTATCGCCACTATGACGAATCGTGGTGACGAATTCCTGCTGTTGAGAGGTTAACTGCGTATCCAACAGCAGTCCAGTCATACCAATCACCCCATTCATCGGCGTGCGAATTTCATGACTCATCGTGGCGAGGAATTCACTTTTAGCCCGAGTCGCTGCCAAAGCCACATCACGAGCTTGTGCCAATTCTTGTGCCGCCTGTTGACGCTCAATTTCTCCACCAATCCACTGCGCCATCAGTCTTAATAGTTCTATTTCTATATCTTTGAATGGCGTTTGCCGGGGGGTGAGACTGACGAAACAGAGCGTACCATATAATTGTCCGTTAACTATAACAGGGACACCGATATAGGCTTCGACTTGGAAAACCTTGAAGCCGGGGTGATTGTGCCACTGGCTGGTGCTAGCGGATAAGATACAAAGGGGTTTTTTGGCGTGTATGATTTCGGCGCAGTAGGTTTGTTTCAGGTCAAGAGTGACGCCTTTGAAGCTCAAATTATTGGGCATTTGAGCGGCGATGATTTCATAACGCCCATTCTCGGTGTCAATGTTTTCAATATGAGAGAGAATACCGACATCCAGATTAAACTGGCGGCGTCCCATGGTTAGTAAGTTTTGTAGCTTTTGCTCAAAGTCAGAATTTTGTTGGGTTGTGACTTCGTATAAAGCGCGAATTATGGCAGCATTTTCGCGCAGTTCTTGCTCAATGTGTTTGCGTTGAGTAATATCAATGGCAATGCCTAGAATTGCGGGTGTTGCTGAACCCGTGACATAAAAGGGAATGCGGGTGGTTTGCACGATGCGGATATTCCCGTGAGCATCGGGAACCCGTTCCTCTGGGATGTGTTTGGGTTGTCCCTGTTGGATAATTTGCCGTTCTTCTTCGCGAATGCGGCGCAGTTGTTCGGGGGATTTAATAAAGTCCTCGTCTTTGTGGTTAAGCAAGTGTTCGACTGTTGTCCCGTAAGCATCCGCGATCGCTTGATTGACGAGGATAAACTGTCCATCGAGATTTTTGGCGAAAATGAAGTGAGGCACTAGATCAATGATTTGGCGTAGCTTTTGCTCACTAGCTTGTAACTGTTCGGCGGCTTGCTTGCGATCGCTAATATCCTCCACTGATCCTTCATAGTACAGCAGTACGCCATTGGCATCCCGTACTGCACGAGTATTTTCACTAATCCAGATAATACTCCCATCTTGGCGATACACTTGGGACTCGAAGCTGGAGACAGAACCCTGTTGATGAATTAGGCGTTTAAATTCAGCCCGTTGGCTTTGATCCACGTAGAGTTGATGTTCACCATTGGTGAGGCGACTGATCAGGGCTTCGGGGGAGGGATAGCCATAAATCTGAGCCAGAGCCGGGTTAGCGCTAAGATACTGTCCATCGGGGGTGGTTTGGAAGATACCCCAACCCGCTTTTTCAAAGATACTGCGATAGTTTTCTTCGGCTTCCAGCAAGGCGTCGGCGACTTGAATACGTTCTTTGATTTCCCGTTCTAATTTCTGATTCACCTGGGTTAATTCTTTGGTACGCTCATTGACACGCTGCTCAAGTTGTGAATTTAGAGTACGCACCGCCGCTTCTGCTTGTTTGCGATCGCGGATTTCCATTTCCAACGCCTGATTCGCCGCTTGCAGTTGAGCGGGGCTGGGTAGCGCCAAGGCTTGGGGAGTCAGCGGAATCAGTACCATCGCCGTGTAACAGGAAACCAGAGCCGTAAATGCTTTAATCAAGCCAGAGAGCCAATAATCTGGAAACCAAAGTGTCCAGACTCCCATAGCGTGAGTCATCCCACAGGCAATAATAAAAGCACCAAATAAGAAAAATATTCTGGGAAACGGGACATCCTCTCGCTGGCTAACAAAGTAAAGCAGAGTAACAGGAATTGAAAAATAAGCCAGCGCGATTAAGGCGTCAGAAATAACATGATCGAATTCCGTTTCCT
The DNA here is from genome assembly GCF_000155555.1 of Coleofasciculus chthonoplastes PCC 7420. Lineage (GTDB taxonomy): Bacteria > Cyanobacteriota > Cyanobacteriia > Cyanobacteriales > Coleofasciculaceae > Coleofasciculus > Coleofasciculus chthonoplastes_A. Next base: position 183,445 of record NZ_DS989842.1, on the reverse strand, counting down.
GTAGAAAATGGCAAAAGATTAATAGCTAATGGTAAATCATCCATTTCTCTTATTATTTATTAGCACAACCTGTAAGAAATATTTATCCCCAACACCTTATCTATAATAGATGCTTTAGCTGGGCAAGCAGGGAAGCAGAGGTGCGGAGGGATACTAGGACATCGGTCAAGAAACCGGGTTATGCCAGGTGAAAGGTTTATATGGCGTTGTCATGCTGACTAGAAACCCGGTTTCTAGGAATACTTGACCGACGCTCTAGGTGAAAGGACAAGGAAATGTCGTCGGGGCAAGGCATTAGACCAGCGGATGCGGGAGCTTTTGGTTCTATGGGGGAGACCAAAGTGTCCAGCTACTTAATCAAAGGTTGAGGGGGAGTAGCTTTACAGAATCTTTAACCTTTTCTCCCTGAACTTTACCGAAACTTTATAGATCTAGCCCTGGGATTGCAGTACTCTTTTTAGTGTAGTAGAGAGTTAAGGTTGACTCCGCCAAATGAACAGAGCGGGGTCTTTTTGTGGGCATGGGGAATCCTTCAAAGGGTTTGGGAACCAAACCCCTACTGTCGGTGGGTCAACAGAATTCATTAATGTTACAAAAATTAAACATGAAATCCAGGTTCATTCATGTCGGAGATGAAAAACAGCACCCTCTGGATTTACCCCCCAGATTTAGGGGACAACCTGACTAAATTGCCTAGATATGGGGAAATGGATGCATCTGAGTCGCGATCGCAGCACAATTGCCCACCCCTAATCCTGAACCCTGCGGTTTATTGTCCCCCAGGTTTCCACCAGAAATCAATCTCCCCATTTTTGGCACAAGGAATTAGCATATAAGGGTGACTAAACTGTACACTCCCTTACAATCCCTAAAGGAAGGTCGCTGGTTCAAGCTCATCTGTGGCGCAAGTTTTCAGCACCTACCTGCCGTTCGTAACCTCACCTTGGCGTATACTCTAGCTGGGGCTGATTGTATTGATGTGGCAGCTGACCCTGCCGTAATTGCGGCGGCAAAGACAGCCTTAGGGGTGGCGACAAGTCTGGTGGAGTCCGGTCTTGCACAAGGCATGGGATACAGTAACCAACCCTGGTTAATGGTCAGTTTAAATGATGGGGAAGATCCCCATTTTCGCAAAGCTGAATTTAATCCCAATGCTTGTCCTCCCGACTGTCCCCGTCCTTGCCAAACCATTTGTCCGGCTCAAGCTATTGTCTTTGAGCCACCGCCAACTCCGCCGGAGTCCCGAAAACAGGCGAAACCAGACCAACCTTTCAACTATCCTCACTCGCCCCAGGGATTCTCCGGTGTTATTGATCAACGCTGTTATGGCTGCGGACGTTGCTTACCCGTTTGCCCCAGTCAACTGATCTATACTCGCTCCTATGTATCCGCCCCCACAACTCTAGCGGAACTGATTCTTTCAACGGGCGTTGATGCTTTGGAAATTCACACCCAAGTTGGGCATTTTACTGATTTTAAACGACTCTGGGGCGCGATCGCTCCCTGGATGCATACCCTGAAGTTGCTGGCTATCAGTTGTCCGGATGGTGAAGGCATGATTGATTATCTCTGGGAACTTTACCATCTGATCACGCCCTTACCTTGTCCCCTCCTCTGGCAAACCGATGGCAAACCAATGAGCGGTGATATTGGTACAGGAACCACTCGAAAAGCCGTGAAACTGGCACAAAAGGTGTTATCCGCCAACTTACCTGGATACGTGCAACTGGCGGGTGGAACCAATCACCATACCGTGAGTAAACTCAAAACAGTAGGACTCCTCAACCCTGGAACCCCAGAAGACGCTACCGCTAACCCCATCCAGCCCTTTGTCGCGGGTGTGGCTTACGGAAGCTATGCCCGGGTATTACTGGCTCCAATTTTAGACCAACTCGATCAATACCATGAAGCAAATCATAATATCAATTTCCAAGCATTTCCATTATTATCAAGGGCAAACCTGGAAAATGATCCACATCGGCTGGCAAAAGCCGTGGCTCTAGCCCATTCCTTGGTGTCTCAACTCAAGTCTGAGCCTAAGCCTGTTCAACCCGAACTCAGTAGGTTCTGTCAATAGTCCTCAAACCCTTACATAAACAAAGGACAAAGGACGAATGACAAACGACGTAGCTTGCTTCTCAAGGGAGCGAGTATGACAAACGACGAACGACGAATGACAAGCCTATGGTGAATGCCAACGGGATGAACCCATCCCATCCCCAATCGTTATCCAATCAAGCCTTATCTAACACCACCAATTTAGCTGGGATGCAGATTACTGAGGATCTCCAAAAATTACTCGCTATTTTGCCAGAGGATATTCGCCAAATCCTGGAGCAACACCCCCATCGCGACAATTTAATTGAAGTGGTGATGGATTTGGGTCGATTTCCTGAGGTGCGTTTTCCCTCTGGTGCCGAATATCTGTCCGAAACCCCCGTCACCGCTGAACAATTAAACTATTGTGTTGAGCGGGTTGGGCATTTCAGTGGGGATAATCGAGCCGGACTGGAGAAAACCTTACACCGGATTAGTGCGATTCGCAATCGTCCCGGCGACATTATCGGGCTAACCTGTCGCGTCGGACGAGCGGTGTTTGGCACTATTGGTCTGATTCATGATCTGGTCGAACGGGGTCAATCAATTTTGATGTTGGGGCGTCCAGGTGTGGGCAAAACGACGGCGTTACGCGAAATTGCCCGGGTGCTGGCAGATGATCTACAAAAACGGGTGGTGATTATTGATACCTCCAATGAAATTGCAGGCGATGGCGATATTCCCCATCCCGCCATTGGTCGAGCTCGGCGGATGCAAGTGTCGCGTCCAGAACTTCAACATCAGGTGATGATTGAAGCGGTAGAAAATCATACACCCGAAGTGATTGTCATTGATGAAATTGGCACCGAACTCGAAGCCCTCGCCGCTCGCACGATCGCGGAACGGGGGGTGCAGTTGGTGGGGACGGCGCATGGAAACCAAATTGAGAATCTGATTAAAAATCCGACGCTCTCTGATTTAGTCGGTGGGATTCAAGCCGTAACTCTGGGGGATGATGAAGCCAGACGTCGGGGTTCTCAAAAAACGGTATTGGAACGCAAAGCCCCGCCCACGTTTGAGATTGCCGTGGAAATGCTGGAGCGTCAGCGCTGGGTCGTGCATGAGAGTGTTGCGGATACCGTGGATGCGCTACTGCGGGGACGCAAACCGAATCCCCAAATGCGGACGGTGGATGACCAAAATAAGGTAATTATTACCCGTGAATTCCCCGATGCACCCGCACCCCTGGAGCGCCGTACCCAGTCCGGGTTAGTGGCAAAACCCAGTGGCTGGCGTTCGTCGGGACAGATGCAGCCACTATCGCGTTCCTCATCACCGGCGTCGGCTCAAACCAGTTATTTTGATCAGCTTCTCCATGACTCTTGGCAACAACCCAATTCCGTTGGCGAGGTTATAGATACGATTGGACCCAATGGTGAAGATCTGCCCCTCCATGTCTATCCTTATGGGGTGAGTCGCCATCAAATTGAGCAGGTGATTCGGGTACTAAATTTACCCGTTGTCTTAACCAAGGATATGGATAGCGCCGATGCCATTTTAGGCTTGCGATCGCATGTTAAAAGTCACTCGAAACTGCGCTCAATTGCCCGCTCCCGGCAAATTCCGATTCATGCGGTTAAAGCCAGCACCGTTCCCCAAGTGAGTCGCGCCCTGCGGCGGATGTTGGATATGGATGATCCTGGAGTTCCCGATGCAGCGGATTTGCGGTTGTTTACCCAAAGTGGCAGTGATGATGAGATTGAGGCGCTAGAAGAAGCACGGTTAGCCGTCGAGCAAATCGTTATTCCTAATGGACAGCCCGTCGAATTACTACCGCGATCGCCAAAAGTGCGAAAGATGCAGCACGAACTGGTGGAACATTATCGCCTCAAGTCCGATAGTTTTGGTGATGAACCCAATCGCCGCTTGCGAATCTATCCCGCTTGATGGCAAGGGGTAGGGGTGTGGCAAGAGGACAGCGTGTAGAGTAGCTCACGAGACTCTTGCTTCACCCGTTCTTCCATTACTGCTTGCTGTAATTGGATGAACGCGGTAAAGTCTTCCCAATCGTACTTGTTGGCTAAAAGTTGACGCAATTGGTCTTCAGCTTGTAGGGTTAGGTAACCAGTCTTTTCCGCTTCTTGAACAATTTCGCGAATTAATCTCATTAGTGAATCTCCAGTGTTAATCGGTAGGTTAAAGTTGTGCCAGGTTCTATGACGAGTTATCTTCAGCTATAGTCACCCCTAGATATAAATCGCCAGTAGAGCGTTGCTCTTACTGGGTCTGACGGTATGGTGACAACTCGACATGCTATCAAATTTTTTCTTTACAAAAGAATACAAATTGAGTTCAACCCTTGGACAAAAATCCTCCTAACCTGAAGATATGTAAAAGCTACGTTCCCCTGATTAATGCAGCTAATGCCTTATTATAGGGGATTTAAGCGTAATATAAAGATTATATTAACTTTTTCACCCTTGACGAACGAGTTAAATAATCTTAGCTTATCTTAATATTTGTTTATATATGGGGAGTCCGCCGCGTAAATTGAGCCTTCTGTTCCCTGAGATCAGGAGAAATCAGCCAATTTTCCAAAATCTCTTGACATATTCCCAGCTACAACTGCTAATATAAGCAAGGTACACACATTGGGGTGTAGCCAAGCGGTAAGGCAGCGGGTTTTGGTCCCGCCATTCCCAGGTTCGAATCCTGGCACCCCAGTCGCATCTACCCGACAAAATAATTTGATTAATCGATTCGGCGTAATTCCCCACCCTCTTACAGGGTGGGGATTAATAGTTGGGCATAGCATTCAAAACGTTTGATTTATTTGGATTTAGATTTTGACTTAGATTTAGATTTCGATGACTCTAGCCAATCCTGAGTCCCAACACTAATCACGGTTTGAACGTAATCGCGGCATTCCCCGACTTCAGCGATAGCAAGTCGGGGAAGGATAGCGGATAATTTACGGGTTTCGACATCCCGTAAATTATCAAATTACCATTGTTATTTTACCCAATTAAATGATAATATGGGGGGTATGCTAACACGTAGAACCACTTTCAGACTTTATCCAAACAAGACCCAATGTGACAAGCTTCATTGGGCGAGAAAAATGCATTGTGATCTCTACAACGCGGCAATGGCTAACCGTAGGACACAATACAAACACTTTGGGCATTCTGTTGATTATTTTGAACAACAGGTGCGAATCGTTAGGTAGAAACTATTCCTGAAATGGATAGAGGATTACCTGCAAGGTCTGAACCTTGACAACTTGATAGCCATGTAGGTGAGAGAAAGCAAACTCTCAAGTCCTACTCTCTAAGTACAGGAGTAAAAGCACACAGAGCCAGGGTTTTTAAAACCTTGTCCCCTAGGTTTGAGACTGGTTATCAAAGCCTAAAGCGGGGGTGAAAGGTGGCAATGCTGGAAGCCTAATCCGGCAACCATCGAGCAAGAACTCATGGATAGGAATACGAAGGTACGACTGAACCATCGTTACGAAGAACCAGTGTAATAAGGCTGACACACTGGAGCCAAAAGGCACAGGAAATCAGGGGTTGGCAATTTTGTTGTTGACCAACTTGTACTCCCTATAAACCCGGTGGATAGTACCATCCTAAAAGTTCAAACAATGGCTATCAGGAACGAGATAACCTCCCTTATGCTCTCAGTCAGGTCGATGCCTGAGTAGGTGCCAACCGCAAGCAATGGGAGGAAAGATTGAGTCAGAAGCTAACGCTCTCTACTAATAAGAGGGATACGCCAACAGACTCACGATGATAAGGAAAGATAGAGTCTTAAGTAGCAATACAAATGTCTAAAGCGAGTTTAAAGACTACGATGGAATGGAAGGCAATACCCTGGCAAAAACTAGAGCGTAAAGTCTACAAGTTGCAGAAGAGAATCTATCGAGCCTCTCAGCGTGGCGATGTGAAAATGACTCGCAGACTCCAAAAGATGCTGATGAAGTCCTGGGCAGCAAAATGTCTCTCGGTTCGCCGGGTTACCCAAGACAATCAAGGTAAGAAGACGGCAGGTGTGGATGGTGTTAAGTCACTGACCCCAAAGCAACGTCTCATCTTGGTTGAAAATCTAAAACTATGTTCAAAGGTCGCTCCAACCAGGCGAGTATGGATTCCCAAACCCGGAAAGGAGGAGAAAAGACCTTTAGGCATCCCGACAATGAAAGACCGAGCTTTGCAAGCACTTGTCAAACTGGCACTAGAGCCAGAATGGGAAGCGCGATTTGAAGCCAACTCATACGGTTTCAGACCCGGACGCTCATGTCACGATGCGGTTCAGGCTATATATGACACAATTAGGTTTAAGGGCAAATATGTCCTTGATGCCGATATTGCTAAATGCTTTGACCAAATCGACCATAAAGCACTGCTAAGAAAATTAAATACATTCCCTACCATACGCCGTCAAATCCGAGCATGGTTAAAAGGGGGAGTGATGGACGCAAAGCAGTTGTTTCCAACAACTGAGGGAACGCCACAGGGCGGGGTCATTTCTCCGTTACTAGCAAACATTGCCCTCCACGGGATGGAAAATCTAATCAAAAGGGTATTCCCAAAACGGGGATACTCTGAAAATGGGGTAAAGAAGACATTCTATCCTCCATCCGTGATCAGATATGCCGACGACTTCGTGATTCTCCACGAAGACTTAACCATCGTCCAAAGTGGCAAGGATATAATCCAGGAATGGTTGAAAGACATGGGTTTGGAACTAAAACCTAGCAAAACAAGACTTGCTCACACCCTCAACCCGTATGAACAAGAACAGCCAGGATTTGATTTCCTTGGCTTCAATATACGTCAATACAAAGTGGGTAAATACCACTCTGGAAAAGACAAATATGGAAGAGCGCTAGGAATAAAACCAATCATCACCCCAAGCAAGGATAAGCAGAAGGTACACTACGAACAGATTGCGGAAGTTATCAACGCCCACAGGAATGCACCACAAGTGGCGCTAATTAAGAAACTGAACCCGATTATTCGGGGATGGGCTAACTACTACGCAACACAAGTAAGTAAGGTGGCTTACTGTGACCAAGATTACCTCATGTACCAGAAGCTCAGAGCTTGGGCAAAGCGCCGACACCCCAAAAAATCCGGGGGATGGGTGTCAAAGAAGTATTGGCAATCCATAGACGGCGACAACTGGGTATTCGCAACCAGGCAAAAAGGTAATAACCCTACGCGGTTACTAAAACATAGCGAAACACCAATTAAGCGCTATGTAAAGGTTAAGGGCGAATCGTCCCCATACAACGGCAACTTGGTTTATTGGAGTTCAAGAATGGGTAACAACCCTGAAATGCCTAAGACACTGGCAACATTGTTGAAGAAGCAAAAAGGGAAATGTACTCACTGCGGATTAATTTTCCGTGAAAACGATGTGATGGAAGTTGACCACAGAATCCCTAAGTCGCAAGGTGGAAAGGATTTCTACGATAATTGGCAGCTTCTACATAGACATTGCCATGACACAAAGACCGTCACAGATGGCAGTCTCGGCAATCAATCTGGCTGTAACAGTGCCAAGCCTAAGCTCACCAAAAGGCTCGAAAGAGTCGAGGACAAATGGGTAATGAGGTATGCATGACTTGCACCTTATCGTTGAGGAGCCGTGTGAGAGGAAACTTTCACGCACGGTTTTGAAGACCAGGGGGACTGGTGACAGTCTCGCTGAGTTTAATAACTGTTTACCTGAGTTTAAAAAGGTTTGGACTGAGTATGCTGAATTAGGTTCCCATACGTTACAAGCTACCTTAAAGCGGGTTGATTTTACCTATAAGCGATTTTTCAAGGGATTAGGTAAGTATCCTAAGTTCAAAGCGAAGCGGCGGTATAGTGGCTGGACATATCCAGACAAAGCTAGTTGGAAGGCTTTATCTAACGGACCCAATGGTTACTTAGAACTGAGAGACCTTGGTTTAAAGATTCAAATGCGGGGTCAAGCTAGAACTTGGGGAACCCCGACTACTTGCACAATCTTTTTCAGGAATGGTTTGTGGTATGCATCAATCACCGTGCAGTGCAACCCAACTCGCCAGACGGGTACAGGTTCAATCGGGATCGACCTTGGCTGTAAAGACGCGGTGACGCTTTCAACTGGCGAGAAAATTGCTAAACCCGATTTTATTAAGGAGGGACACAAAAAGGTTAAGGTAGCCTCAAAGCGGTTAAGACGCAAGAGACCGCCGAATAGGAATAAGAAGGTCAAGGGGTCGAGGCGATGGAAAAAAGAACGTAAACAGCTCTCTAAAGTTCAGAGCAAAATAGCCCGACAACGGGAAGATTGGCTGCACAAAGTAACCAGTGATATAGTCAGCGGTAATAGCCTAATCGGTGGTGAGCAGTTAAACGTCAAGGGCATGACTCGAAAAGCAAAAAAGGGTAAGCGTAAGAAACAGAAAGCCGGATTAAATCGGTCTATTCTAGACGTTGGGTTTGGTCTAGTCGGTGATTTATTAACCTACAAATCGGCTGAGGCAGGTGGGTTTTATGTTGAGTCACCAACCCGGATGCTCAAGCCAACTCAACGGTGTGCTAAATGTTGGGAATTAACGCCTAAGAGTTTAGCTGATAGAGTTCATGTTTGCTCTAATCCTGACTGCGGTCATACCGAAGACAGAGATATCAATGCTGCCCAAGTAAATGAGATTTGGGCAAGGGGCTTGGAACGAACCTCTTTAGACGCAGAGCTGCCTAGCTCTACTGATTGTGGAAGCATGAAGCAACTAGGAGCGAGGAAGCGTCAGAAACAGCGACTTCAACAAAGTAAGTCGCTGTAGTTCATTCTGCATCTTGATCCCTTCAGTTTGCGCGGCTGCTAATAGATGCTTCATTCCCACTGGTTCTGAGGCTTCAGCGGCGAGAAAGGCTGCGGCTAAAGCAATATTGTGGATACTACCTCCGGAAACAGCCAGCCGCGCTAACTTCTCAAAATTCAATCGTCGGGTGGGAGTAGACTTGGGAAAGACGCGCCGCCAAATCTGCTCTCGTTGTATTGCATCTGGGAAAGGAAATTCCAGCACAAAACGCAACCGTCGCTCAAAAGCTGAGTCAATGGAGTCTCTTAAGTTGGTTGTGAGAATCGCCAACCCTTGATAGTTTTCTAAGCGTTGGAGTAGATAACTGACTTCTTGGTTAGCATAGCGATCGCGGGCGTCTTTGACTTGACCGCGTTTGGCAAATAAAGAGTCGGCTTCGTCGAATAATAGGACTACACCGCCGACTTCAGCCGCGTCAAAGATTTGAGCTAGGTTTTTCTCCGTTTCTCCGATATATTTACTGACAACTGCACTCAGATCAATGCGGTACAAATCGAGGTGCAGTTCTTTGGCAATAATTTCAGCAGCAGTGGTTTTACCTGTACCACTTTGACCATAGAATAACGCAGTTAGTCCCAGTCCCCGACTCTGTTTTCCCCCCATTCCCCAATCCTGGTAGACTTTGGCGCGTTGGCGGGTGTGGGCGACAATTTCCTTCAGGGTTTTGAGTTGGGATTCTGGCAGAATCAGGTCATCCCACGTCATTGGCGTTTCAATGCGTTGGGCGAGTGCATCTAGGCGGGGACGGGCTTGGTGGCGGCTGGTATTCCACAGGGTTGTTCCTAAATTGGTGTGATCATTGCGATTAACCTGATGGATGGCTTGGGTACAGACGGAATGAATCGCACTTTGGCTGAGATTGAATTGGGCGATTAAGCGATTAACCTCGCCATTGAGTTCGCTTCCTTTGTCTGCTAGATAGGTGAAAAATAGGGAACGTTGTTCTTGGGGAGTGAGTTTGGGTATATCGTAAGTGGTTAGGGAGCGTTCTGTTACGGGAAGTCGCTGTTGACTACTTAGGATTACAGGTGTACTGATTTCAGCAATAAATTGAGAAATCAGTGATACTCCTAGTGTATCTCCCATGTTCAGAGAGTCACATTCGAGGAACAATACACAATTGGTTAAGATAGCTTCCCGTTCCCAGAGTCGCCGTAATTGATGCAGTTGGGTGGATTCTGAGGGGAGTACCGTTGCTGACATGCGACGGATAGAACAGCCAAATAATGTTGTGGCTTCAGCAGCAATGCGGCGTTTTGTGGTCAAATCTGAGCCAGACAATTCGATAATTGGCAGTTTTGAGGTGAGGGTAGATTCAGACCAAGCCGAAGCAATGATCTGGGCGATTTGCTGATGGGATGGGGGAAGGGCTAATTCTCCGGTTAAGCCGAGATCCAGGGGTTTAACTCGCTCATCAAGTTGAGCATCGATGCTGGGTTCGCCTAAAAGATAGCAGAGGATACGGGAGTCAATTCTTAGGGGCGATTGGGTTAAGGTTACACCGGGAGCGATTTCAATTAGTTGCCAGTATTGTAAGGGGGATTGTCGTCCTAGGACGCTTAAACTGATGTTGGGTAAGACAGATAAGGCTAAACTCAGAGTCGGGTAATTAATCTGGGAGTCGCCACTGGCTTGGCGACAGAGTGACGGAAAATCGGGGTCGAGTTCCATACCTACACATAGGAGGAGGATATCGCGATCGCAAGCAGATAAGCCGAATTGGGTGCAGAGGATATCCAAGGCAAAGGGAATCGCCGAGTTGGGCGTTTCCGGTGGGGGGAGATTGGGGTTTGGATCAGTTGTCTGATTCTGTTTCTGGGAAATATAGCATTCAAGATGACGATAGACTCGGTTAACCGAGGTCATCAAATATTGATAATTGGCTTTGTACCAATCTATTGCTGTAGAAGTCATAGAATGGGTAGAATCTCTGAAGTGGAAGTCGATTTTGTCCGATATAATTTTTATATACAGGATATAGTTTTGCTAAATTAATTGCAAGTTATTCAGGGAAAGTGCAACTTTCTGGTGGAATGGGACAGGTGGGGGATAAGTATGAACAGCACGCCGATGCGGTAGCTGATGCCGTGATAGCTGGGAAATCGGCTGAACCTTTATTAGGAGAGTATACAGGAGTAGCAGTACCTCTACAAGAGGAATATCCTAATTTTGTACAGGGTGAGGACTCACACAGTAAATTAAAATTACCAATGTTCCCTCACACCAAGACTATTCAGTACCAACCAATGAAGGGGAAAGTAGGAAATATTCAAGCTCAAGCTGATCGCCCTGCTACAAGTTTTCAAATCGGCCAAACACTAGGAGTTAATACTCGTGGTTATCGGGGTTGGTCAGGAGGAACAAGCGGATGGGTGACAGCCCTAGACGAGAGTGGTCAACGAATTAGTTTACCTGATTATTTGAAAGTTAAATATGAGGGATTCAGGCAGGGACGAGATTACTTTGAGTCCTTGGAAGGACATGAAACAGAATTATACGGAAAAAAACTAAGTCTCGCACCCGGCTATCTTGACGATACTATGACTTGGGGTGGGTCGGCAGATCTCACCTATAACGACCAAACGAAACAACTAACTTATGGAAGTAAACGTGCACGTGCAATCATAAATGTTCGTCCGGGTGTTGACAAGATACACTGTGGTGTGACTTATGCCCTACGACTTCCTGATTTTCCTCATCCTGGGGGTAATCAATATGGAGACTATGCTACAGTCTGGTTTAGAGTTTACGAGGGACCCCAAGGAGATGAATACTTACACCGTGGACGTGGTTCAGCGGGGTGCATAACAGTTACTGATAATGTTTGGCCGGATATTTATAGATATCTAATTAACAAACGCCGAGGTGTCCATTTTGTAGGAACAATTGCACGGATCAACTGTCGTGGAAACTAACAATCTGCGCTGAGGTCAATTGATATAATGAGACGGCTAGCCTCTCTAGTAGATTGAGGAAAATGACTGAGCTGAATGTAATGTGATGAATTATACAGTGCATCGGATTGCGACTTATTCTTACTAAGTTGAGCTAAAATTATTTGGTAAACTTAGTCAAAATCCATGTTAAAGTCTAGTTTTGAAGACCAGCATGATCCTAACCTCAAACAAAAAGTTTGTTCAAATAATTTTGATATTTTTAGGTATTTCTCTTTCCGCTTTAATTTCCTGTAGTCCGCCAGAGCAGAGGCTAATCTCAAACAATTCCTTGGAGTCAGTTGACTCACCCAATCTATCACCGGGAGAAAGTCAAGAAACAAATCAATTGCTTCCGATTATTCAGCGTGATAAATATGGTTATATAAACTCAACGGGGCAGATTATTGTTAAACCCCAGTTTGAGGAGGCTGGGTTTTTCTCGGAAGGGCTAGCATGGGTCAGAATTGGGGATAAGAGTGGCTTCATTGACACAACTGGGCAGATTATTATTGAACCACAGTTTGATAGTGCTTCTTCCTTTTCCGAAGGACTAGCTGCTGTAGGTATTGGTGGTAAGATAGGCTATATTAACAAGACTGGCAAACTGGTTATCCCACCACAATTTGATACAACGTATCGGTTTTGCGAAGGGCTAGCTAGTGTCGCGATTAATGGTAAGTGGGGCTATATCGATAAGACGGGCAAGATAATTATCCAACCGCAGTTTCATAAAGCTAGAGACTTTTCCGAAGGACTGGCATTAGTCAGGCTTGGCAAACAATCAGGTTATATCGACCAAAGGGGGCAGTTTGTTATTGAGTCACCTTTGAGTTTAGATAGAAGTTTCTCCGAAGGTTTGGCAGTGGTGAGATCGGGTGTCGAGTGGGGCTATATCGACAAGACTGGACAAATCGCTATTGATTTACAGTTTAGACAGGCTTTTGATTTCTCTGAAGGGTTAGCTGTCGTAGTCACAGGTCCACCTGTTCGGGAAGGACCACTAGAAATGGCCGATCTGACTTGGGGCTATGTTGATAAAACAGGTCAGATGGTGATTAAAACGGAGTTTGATGAAGTCAAAGACTTTTCTGAAGGGCTAGCTGCTGTAGCCGTGGGTGAAAAGTGGGGCTATATTAATAAAAGTGGGCAGATCATAATCGAGCCTCAATTTGATTTTGCCAGTGAATTTTCCCAAGGATTGGCATGGGTGACAATTGACAGCAAGCCAGGTTATATCGATAACACAGGAAGGTACATTTGGACTCCCGCGAACTGATTTATCGAGTTGACACAGTATAGCCAGTAAAGGAGTAATGGCTGAAGGGGTGACAAGCAGCTCAAGCGCTTGACAGACAGAGCATTTCACCTTTTCAGGGTTTGGCGACAGAGTAAGGGAAAATCCGGGTCGAGTTCCATACCTACACATAGGAGAAGGATATCGCGATCGCAAGCAGATAAGCCGAATTGGGTGCAGAGGATATCCAAGGCAAAGGGAATCGCCGAGTTGGGCGTTTCCGGTGGGGGAAAATCCGGGTTTGGATCAGTTGTCTGATTCTGTTTCTGGGAAATGTAGCATTCAAGATGACGATAGACTCGGTTAACCGAGGTCATCAAATATTGATAATTGGCTTTGTACCAATTTATTGCTGTAGAAGTCATAGAATGGGTAGAACCCCTGACGTGGAAGTCGAATTTGTCCGATATAATTTTTATATACAGCATATAGTTTTGCCCAATTAATTGCAAGTTATATAGTCATCAGCTTATGCAGGAAGCTCAACAGCAGAAACCTTCGTTTATTCCACCCGCCCCTGCGCCCAAAGATAGTGCTACAGGGTTTGCACCACCGCGATTTCCTGTACAGTCGCAAGCCAAACAACCGTCGGCTTCTGGAAAGGTGACTCGCGCTTATTCGAGTTATGACCGAGATTTAATTCAGGCAAAGCTGCTTGAGGGAATGGATGAGGCGATGCCAAGACAGGCACAAATGCAAGCCATCCAGCCCAAAGATGCCCACGGTGAAGCTGAGGATGGGGTGCAACTTAAAGACAATGGGGAGGCGGTGCAACACAAGTCACCCCAAGACATTGCCGGGGATGGATTTAGGGGAACACCGAGACAATTACCACATCTGGATAAAATCCAACAGTTCTTTGGTCAAGACTTATCCCATATTCAAGCTTATATGGGGAAAGAGGCGGCAGCGGCATCTCAGAGGTTGGGGGCGGCGGCTTATACCTGTGGGAATCGGATTGCCTTTGCTAAGACTCCGAGTGTAGGGTTAGCCGCCCATGAAGCTGCCCACGTTATGCAGCAACAATCAGGGAAAGTGCAACTTTCTGGTGGAATGGGGCAGGTGGGGGATAAGTATGAACAGCACGCCGATGCCGTAGCCGATGCCGTGGTAGCCGGGAAATCGGCTGAACCTTTGTTAGGAGAGTATACAGGAGACACTGCGATCGCGCCGTCGATGCCTTCAGTGATGGCACAAGCGGAAAATGCACCGCGACAACCGAGTGCGATCGGGCAAGATGTTTGGGCATCCGCAGAGGTCAAATTGATTGATGAGAGAAATTTTGGCAGTGCTTTGGCGGGAAGAGGCGGAAACTTAGGCAGTGAGGGAACCTATTACATTAATCCTAGAATCTCTGCTACATTGGGCGCAACCCAAGGTAAATTCCAAGGAACACCACGATTGTTTCTCGGTGACAAAACCGTTGGTAGCCACGTTCGGTTAATGGTTTCCAACCCACAAACAGAGCAAAGAGTTTTCGGGGGAGGACATGAAGGATACAAGTTTACTGCCACCTACACATTAAAGAATGCTAAAACCTGGGAAACACCTAACATGAATTTCAACTTTGGCGTTCATAATCGTCGGCAACTCGAGGGAAGTCTCGGTGCTTCTGGAAGCTTGCCAATTAAAAAACTGCTTCCTGTAGAGGCAAATGCCAATATTGGCACCAATTTCAGCAGTGAACAGGATTTTAAGGCAAATATTGAAGAGTTTTCTTTAGGCGGAACCAACAGCTACTATGCTCACACGCATAAGATTTCTCTGTACATAAGTTCTGCGGGGAATGCAGGTGGAGAAGAAATTGAATCCGGAGGTGATGGAAATCATACTCCAGACGGCGTTTATGTCTCTCAAAAAGTTGAGAGTAAGAACGTTGAGGCTGATGATGGTAGCCATAGCTATATCACTTACCATGAAAAACCAAGAGTGAATATGCCATTACAAAAATAAAATAAAAATGAGGAATTAAACCTAAGATGAAACCTCAAACAATAATCAACGTCGTAGTAGTGTTAACTACTATAGCAATGGCAAGTTGTTCAGGAGAACATATCCCTTTTTTGGGACAGTCTCGCCCTCAGCCAATCCCTCCGCCGGAACCGATTAATTGTCCAGAAATACCAACGGTTGAGGAAATACCAAATACTCCTGTCTCTGGTCAAGTTTATGGGCGAGAGTTTTCCTTAGACAAGTCAGACATCTCTTTTCCTAAATTACGGATACAGCATGGAAATCTTGATCCCCAGGCAATCACAGTGCGATTTGTCTTTGACATACTCATTGGTGCTTCATCTCCTGTAGAACCAATAGAATACAACACCTCCAAGGCGGAAGGAACAACCTATGCTTACGGAGGAAGATACGGCACAGAACGCGAAAGTGTCTGGGATTATCGTGTTTTAGCTACGGAATACGTGAAAAATCTGCAAGAAGATTCGGATGTCGATCATTATACGTTGTGGTCTTATGGGACTTCACTTGAAAATCCAGATCATCGCGTATTTTTGCAGATTGGTCAGCGACAGGGAGATTACCTTCCGGGAAAACTCTATCTGTGCGTACCGAAAATGGCAACCGAGATTCAGGGTACTTTTAACGCTAAACTCTCGCTGGGTGGCGGAACTTTTGTTGGCGACTGAATTTCTGCAACAATGAAGAAGTAAACCTAAAATGAAACCTCGAACAAGAATAAATGTTATAGTCATGTTAGCAACTATAACGATGGCAAGTTGTTCAGTAGATAACATTCCCTTTCTCGGACAATCTCGCCCCCAGCCAATCCCTCCGCCGGAACCGATTAATTGTCCAGAAATACCAACAGTTGATCAAATACCAAATACTCCTGTTTCGGGTCAAGTTTATGGGCGCAATTTTTCCTTAGACAAGTCAGATATTTCTCTTCTTTATTTACGGATACAACACGGTAATCTTGATCCGCAGGCAATCACAGTTCGATTTAGTTTTGACATCCCAGTTGGATCTTCATATTTTGACCCAGTTGAATCTTCATCTCCTGTAAAACCGATAGAATACTACACCTCCAAGGCGGAAGGAACAACTTATGCTTACGGAGGAAGATATGGCACAGAACGTGAAAGTATCTGGGATTACCGTGTTACAGCGACGGAGTATGTAAAGAATCTGCAAGATAATTCAGATGTCGATCATTATATGTTATGGGATTACAGCACTTCGCTTGACTATCCAGATTACCGAGTATTTGTGCAAATTGGTCAGCGACAGGGAGATTACCTTCCCGGCAAACTCTATTTGTGCATACCGGAAGCTGCAACTGAGATTCAAGGAACGTTTAACGCTAAACTATCACCCCCTAATGGAACTTTTGTCGATGACTGATACCGAGTTGCAGTCTAACTTGAAGTCTCCCTGTGCGGATGTATAGCAACCGCCATAGCGGTTAGGACACATCATTTAGTTCCAGACGTTCCGCCGGAACGTCTCTACAACTTAGATGTAAGCCGAAAATGAAGTCTCAAACCAGAATAAATGTTGTAGTCATTTTAGCGACTATAATAATGGCGAGTTGTTCAGGAAACAGCATCCCCTTTCTCGGACAATCTCGCCCCCAGCCAATCCCTCCGCCGGAACCGATTAATTGTCCAGAAATACCAACAGTTGAGGAAATACCAAATACTCCTGTTTCGGGTCAAGTTTATGGGCGCGAGTTTTCCTTAGACAAGTCAGATATTTCGTTTCCTAAACTACGGATACAGCATGGAAATATTGATCCCCAGGCAATCACAGTGTTATTTATTTTTGACATACTCATTGGTGCTTCGTCTCCTGTAGAACCGATAGAGTATGACACGTCCAAGGTGGAAGGAACAACCTATGCTTACGGAGGAAGATACGGCACAGAACGCGAAAGTATCTGGGATTATCGTGTTGATGCAACGGAGTATGTGAAGAACCTGCAAGAGGATTCGGATGTCGATCATTATACGTTGTGGGATTACAGTACACTTGACGACCTAGATTACCGAGTATTTTTGCAGATTGGTCAGCGACAGGGAGATTACCTGCCGGGAAAACTCTATCTGTGCGTACCGAAAATGGCAACTGAGATTCAGGGTACTTTTAACGCTAAACTATCACTGGGTAGCGGAACGTTTGTAGGTGACTGAACATTCAGTACCTTGTTCTAATCACCCTAAATAGGGGAAAGCCAATTGTGAAGGCGAGAATTCCTTAATTGAACAAAGGACAAATGACCAATGACATAAGACAAATTACCATTGACCCGCCAACGCCGCCCGACACCGTTCGCAAATCGTGGGATGCTCGATAATTTTACCCACAAAAGGTGAATAATTCCAGCAACGATCGCACTTTTCTCCTTCAGCTTTGACAATCCCTACCCAAACCTGTTCCGACTGACTGCGATAGTCCGCATTTTCAATCGCATCCGGGGAATCTAACACCTCAACTTGGGAGGCTAAAAATAGATAGCGCAACTCATCTACCCCGTTACTGAGAACCGTAAACCGTTCCCCTAGAATTCTGGGTTGGGGTTGTACTGGCGCTGGGGGTGCGGCTTCAGGTTCCGCCGTTTCGGGTTCCGGTTGGGGAGAACCTTCACCCAATACCTCAGTTTTTAGCGATCGCGCTTTTTCTGCTAATTCTTGCCGATTGGGGGCGCGGAGTAAATAGCGATTGACAAACCAACCACTGTAGCCCACTCCCACCAGTTGCAACATATCAGCCAATAAGGGTAAACGGGCGATCGAAGCTAATACGGTTGCGGTTACTTTTAAGGTAATCGGTACCCCTACCACGACTCCCACCGTTAACCATACGCGCTGATTTTCGCTGAACACCTGGCGTAGTGTCGTCAAGACAGTGGACAGAATTTGATTAACATTCCACTCTTGTTCCCCTGTGTCTAAGGACAGCGTTTCTGAAGCTAATGCGGCTTCTGGTTCCTCCCCCATCACCATCAGTTCCGGTTTCGGGGTTTGCAACCACAGGCGGGGAATCCCACTGGGGTTTAATTTCCGCAACTGTTGGCGTAATTGCGTATCGGGGACATGAAGCAAGACTTTCGCTTCTAGAGAAGAACCTATCATTTTCTCCGCCCGGGCTTGTTCTAATACCTTATTTACTTCGGTGCGAATCGCCCGTAACCTTGTCCATTTCTCCACCAATTCCGGCTTTTTCCAGGTTTCATCTAACTGCACCCATCCCGACTCAAACACCGATTTATAAGGTGTGGGATAAGGCAGATATTGCCAAATATCTTCTGCTGTATGGCATAATACAGGGGCGATTGATCGGGCTAAATTTTCCAATGCGATCGCTAATACCGTCTGACAACTGCGTCGTCGTACCGAATCGGGATGACTAATATACAGGCGGTCTTTTGCCATATCCAAATAAAAGTTAGACAAATCCACCACACAGAAATTCTGCACCGTTTGGAAGAAGCGGAAAAACTGATAACTGTCAAACGCCTCAGTCACCTCACCAAACACCTCCGTTATCCGGTGCAGCATATAACGGTCTAATTCCGGTAACTGTTCATACGCCACGGCATTTTTAGCCGGGTCAAAATCATGCAAATTCCCCAATAAAAATCGCGCTGTATTGCGAATCTTGCGATAAATATCGGAAAGCTGTTTCAGTATTCCTTGACCAATGGGAACATCCACCGAATAGTCCACCGAAGACACCCACAGCCGCAGCATATCTGCACCATACGGCGGTTCCTGTTTATGATTCTTTCCGCCTTCAATAATTGTCGCCGGGTCTACCACATTCCCCACAGATTTACTCATTTTACGTCCTTGTTCATCCAGAACAAAGCCGTGGGTTAATACCGATTTATAGGGCGCACAACCATTTGTCGCCACACTGGTGAGGATACTGGATTGGAACCAGCCCCGATGTTGGTCTGACCCTTCCAGGTACATATCGACAGGGTAGGATAATTCCTCACGTTCTTGCACAACTCCCGCCCAAGAGGAACCGGAGTCAAACCAGACATCCATCGTATCGGTGCCTTTGCGGTAGGTGCGACCATTATTTCGGTAGGATTCGGGTAATAATTCAGTTACGGGCAATTCCCACCACGCATCTGACCCTTTTTCGGCAATAATCCCTTGGACGTGGGCGATGGTTTCTTCGGTTAGCAGGGGTTCATTTGTTTCCTCGTCATAAAACACCGGAATCGGTACACCCCAACTCCGTTGGCGGGAGATACACCAATCGGAACGTTCCGACACCATGGCGGTAATCCGGTTTTCACCTTGGGAAGGAATCCAATTAACGGATTGAATTGCTTTCATCACTTCTTCCCGGAAGCCATCCACCGACGCAAACCATTGTTCCGTCGCCCGGAAGATAGTTGGTTCTTTGGTGCGCCAATCGTAGGGATATTTATGGATGTAGTTTTCTTCTTTCAGGAACGAACCCGCCTCTTTCAGGGCGTCAATCACCGCAGGATTCGCATTCCGCAGTACATTTAACCCAGCAAAGGGTCCCGCTTCGGTGGTAAAATCTCCATTTCCATCTACGGGAGAGATAATCGGTAAATTGTAGCGCTGACCGACGATATAATCTTCTTGACCATGACCGGGTGCGGTATGAACTAATCCCGTGCCCGATTCTGTGGTAATGTAATCGCCACCAATTACAATCGGACTTTCCCGGTCAAACAGGGGATGACGATAGGTACACTGGTCTAATTCCTGTCCTTTTAGCGTGGTTTTGACGGTTAGGTCTTTATCCAGGGTTTGAGAGAGGCGTTCCACTAATTCCGCCGCTACGATTAAGTATTTAAACCCTTCAGCTTCTGTGTCGAAGTCGGCTGATTCTGATTCTAGGGAGTCCTCGTCTTGAGTGGGGGCAAATCCTTTTGCCTTTGTCTTACTTGGTTT
Source organism: Coleofasciculus chthonoplastes PCC 7420 (assembly GCF_000155555.1). Taxonomy (GTDB): domain Bacteria; phylum Cyanobacteriota; class Cyanobacteriia; order Cyanobacteriales; family Coleofasciculaceae; genus Coleofasciculus; species Coleofasciculus chthonoplastes_A. The sequence goes on along the minus strand of NZ_DS989842.1, from coordinate 163,420 downwards.
CGAGGATTTCTCCGCCTCCTGACTGGCTGATTTCTCCGACACTTCTACAATCGCGTAGGTGAGTTCGGGATTCACCGCCACGGCTAAGTTACCGGGAATTGTCCAGGGGGTAGTTGTCCAAATTGCTACGCCCAAATCTACTAAATAGGGTTTTAGCTTCGCTTCCACTGAATCCGTGGCTTTGGTCAGGGGAAATGCGGCATAAAGACTACGGGAGGTATGTCCTTCCGGATATTCTAACTCCGCTTCTGCCAAGGCGGTTTGGGAACTGGGACTCCAATGAACAGGTTTCATTCCCCGATAGATATACCCTTTTAGCACCATCTGACCAAATACGCCAATTTGGGCGGCTTCGTATTCGGGGGTTAAGGTTAGGTAAGGATGATCCCAGTCTCCCCATACACCATAGCGTTGAAACCCTTGGCGTTGCTGATCAACGGTTTTCAGGGCAAATTTTCGGGCTTTGCGCCGCAGTTTTATCGGGGTTAGGGCTTGGCGTTCTTCGGCGTCCATGGCTTGCAGGACTTTCAGTTCAATGGGTAAGCCATGGCAATCCCAGCCGGGGACGTAGCGAACTTTATACCCTTGCAGCAGCTTATACTTATTGATGATATCTTTGAGAATTTTATTCAGGGCGTGTCCAATATGCAACGCCCCATTCGCGTAGGGGGGACCATCATGCAGGATGAAACTATCACCGGGATTCGTCTGTGACAGTCGCTGATAAATTTGTTGGTCTTGCCAATATTTTTGCAGTTCCGGTTCCCGTTTGACCGCGTTTGCCCGCATACTAAATTGGGTTTGGGGCAGGTTTACGGTGTCTTTGTAGGATTTAGCTTCTGTCACAGTTCGACCTATGGGTTAGTGGTTTTACGTTTAGGGGAGTCGGGATTAGTCCCGATTACTCCTTTTTACAATAAGTAGTTTTATCTATCCCTACATTATGGGTGAGAATTTGCCATCCTTTCAACTTTACTGGGGAGGATTTTCTGAATTTTGAGGTTGTTGAGTTTTAGAATCACCTTCATCCATGGGTTCAGCCGAGGGGGATAAGGGCGCTTCTGGGGTAATGTCTGCGTCTGGAGTCTCTAAGGATTCTGATTCTGGGGAAGGGTTCACCTCGTCTACTGGTTCCGGTTGGGGTGGAGTTGGGCGGATGAGTTGTTCCGAGTCGGCGAATTCTTCTGGAGTTTCTGGAGGTTGGCTGTCTTGGTTTTGGGGGAGTTCTGGTTCCGGTGGTGATGTGTCTGTGACTGGGGAAGTGTCAACAGTTAGGGGTTCCTCGGCTACGGCTGTCTCTTCCATATCCTGACTCGGAGTTGGGGATTCCTGGAGTGAGGTATCTGGCTGACTGGATTCAGGGCGTTCTGGTTCGGGTGAGGGGGGAATATCCTCCGATACTGTCTGGGGTTCCTGTGGTTTAGCGGGTTTCTCTTTACTTTTACCCAAGAGATTATTGAAAAATCCACTAATTCCCCCGCGTTGTTTGGGTGGGTTCGTGGGTTCGATAGGATTCTCTGTTGTTGGTGTCTCAGTTACCGTTGGTTCTTCTACAGGAGTTTCAGCAACAGTGGGTTCAGTTATCGTTGGTTCTGCTGCGGGAGTTTCAGATAGAGACTCTTCTGGCGCAATCTCCTCTATCGCTTCTGGTGGGGTTGTTTCCACTACCGATTCTTGAACTTGTTCTGTTGACGTTGTTTCATCGGTTTCCGTAACTTCCGCCGATTCGGTAATATCCGCCATTACGGGTTCTGTGACGGCTTCCTCTGTTCCCTCTGTGGAAGAAGACACAGGAACATCGCTTACTTCTGGCGGTTTAATCTCCTCTGTTATCTCTGTCACTGTTTCTGGGAAGGATTCACCAATTTCCGTTTCTGCTGTGGCGATTTCCGTCTCTGGCGTGGCGGGTTCGGTTGCAGGTTCTGGTGTCGCGACTGGGGTTGGCGTCACGGGCGGTTTCTGGAATCTTCGGGCGACGGGTTGAACCACTAGACTTTTTGCCAATTGGAATATCCCAGAACCAACGATTTTCTGCTGAACTTGGGGCGAAATTTCGGTTTGGGCTTCGGGTAAAGCCAACTGTCGTCGCAGGGTTAAGGTTTCCCAGCCTAACCATCCCAATAGGGATACACTAGCGATTTGACTCAGGAGTACCGCCCCCGTAATCCGTCCGGCGCACACCCACAAGACGAGGGCGTAGAAAAATCCTACACCACTCCATACAAAGTCGCTTTTACGGTGGACTTCGGGAAAAAAGAATGCTGCCATGTAATAGGCAAAGCTACCAAGACCGATAACCAACGCGAGGACGTATGGCAACATTAGGCGGATACTCCTTGAATCTGACGTTCATCATTGTAGAGGGTATAGGGTTAGAGGAACCCTTAACTCTATCCTTATTATTTTCAGCAGGTCGAGTGCGATCGCGCCAAGTCCATTGTAACGAGATGTTACAAGCTCCCGTTTATTTGCTGCCTTGTCGGGGTATCATCCTTGCGCCCGATTCCAATCCCATCGCTGACGACAAACGTCACCCTAGGATGAATGGTACTGACTGGTATGCTGGTGGGCAATGCCAACCCTACATGGCTAAACCCGCCCATGTAGGTTTGAATAATCCATTTTATAAACAAAGTGAAAGAACCGTCGCTTACACATCTGATGAGATTCTTCCCTTTGGTCAGAATGACAGGTTGTAACGTAGTAGGGTATCCGTGTTTGCGCTAGTTTGTAGTAGGCACTTTAGTGCCTTATAATGTCCGATGTGTCGGTATCGAAATGATGTTTTTTTAACGCAGAGGACGCAGAGGGAAACGCAGAGGTACGCAGAGGGATTGGCAGTATTGAGGGGAATTTGTCGAGATTGGGAGTAGTAAACGGAAATTAGATGATAGGTGGTTTATCTGTTCGATTGTTTGTCTGTTCGATTGTTTGTCATTGGTGCTGACACGGACGCTTGATGGAGGCGCGGATGATTCGCCATAGGATTAGGGTGGTAAATGCAAGTAGGGCAAAGGGAAATGCGATTAATCCAACCATGAAGCATAAGACTAGATGCAGTTTACCCCGTTGAGCAAATTTAATTGTTGATTTGAGCCACTGGGGATAAGGCATCGCATCAAGGGGAAGCTCCAGTTCTTGTAATATTTGGGTGGCTTGATAAGCGGTAGCAAATCCTTCCTTTACTCTACCGCATTGATAATAGGCTTGAGCTAATTTTTGCAGAGTTCTGGCAATCTCATGGCGATTTCCGATTTCTTTAAAAATCATCAACGACTGCTGATAATTCTCAATGGTTTGTTTGTATTCTCCTAAGCGATTATAAGCATTACCCAAACCGATGAATGTCTCTACCATAAAACTGTGAGTGCCTATTTTATGTTGAATCTCCAAAGCTTGTTGATAGTATCCAATTGCTTGTTGATATTCTCTTAGAGAATTGTAAACTTTGCCTAAATTATGTAGAGAAACAGCAATGCCATAGCGATGACTAATTTTTTCAAAAATCACTAAAGATTTCTGATGATATTCAATAGCTAGTGAGTATTTCTCTAGGGAATGGTAAGCATTGCCTAAATCATTCAGACATCTAGCAATTGCACAACGCTCTCCGACTTCCTTTTGAATCGCTAAAGCTTGCTGATAGTATTCAATTGAATTTTGGTATTGTCCTAAGCAACTATAAGTATTACCTAAATTATTTAGAGCATCGGCAATACCACTGCGATTGCCAATTTCTTGTTGAATCGTTAAGGATTCCATTAAAAATTCAATAGAGTCTTGGTATTGTCCTAGGCAGTTATAAGCATTGCCTAAATTTATTAAGGAATTAGCCATACCACGGCGATCACCGATTTGCCGTTGAATTGCTAAAGATTGTTGAGAAAATTTTATGGCAATTTTGTGTTGTCCTAAGTCATGATAAACAACACCCAAATTATCCATGGCAATAGCCAGACTATTACAATCACCGATTTCTTTACAAACTACTATAGATAGCTGGTAATATTCAGTTGCTTGTTGGTATTCTCCTAAGCAACTATAAGTATTACCCAAACCTATGAAGGTGTGTGACATACCGCAGCGATCGCCTATTTTTTGTTCAATTGCCAAAGCTTGTTGATGGTATGCTATTGAACATTGGTATTCTCCTAGAGAAAAATAAGCAGCACCTAGATTATATAAAGAACTAGCAATTGCAAGACGATTTCCTATTTCTTGACTAATCACTAAAGACTGCTTATGATAATCTATCGCTTTTTTATATTCTCCTAAATAACGGTAAACCACGCCTAAGTTATCCAAAGAACTAGCGATTCCACCTTGATCACTATTGTCTTGAAATAAAGCTAAAGATTTTTTATAGTATTCAATTGCTTGTTTATAGTCTGCTAATAAAAGGCAAACACTCCCCAAATTCATCAAAGGTTTAGAAGATTTACTTTTATCACCATTTTCTTGAAATAAAGCTAAAGATTTTTGATGGTATTCAATCGATTGTCGATATTCGCATAGTGAACGGTAAGAATTTCCCAAATTATTCAGACAAACAGCAATTGCATTTTGTAAGAACTTCTTATCCCTAATATAACCACTATTGTTTTTAAAAAAAATTAAAGCTTCCTGAGAGTATTCTATTGATTTTTTATAGTCTCCTATAAAATAATAAGCATTCCCCAAATTCAGCCGAGAAATAGCAACATAAGTGCGATTGCCAATTTCCTTAAATATGGCTAAAGACTGCTTGTCATAGTCTATGGCTTTTGGGTATTCTCCTAAATGAGAATAAGCACTTCCTAAATCTATAAGTAATGAACCAAATACCCAATCTGATTTGCTTCGATTCCACTCCCAAATTAATCGATTATACAATCTAACCTGAATCTGATTATACCCACGCAACTTTAAAAACTCATGGCAGTAGTGCAGAATGTTGAAAGCTGGAATATACTTTTTAAGTTCACACCAGTGATAGAATATTTCCAAGTATTCGGTTACATCCTCTATTCCTTTCCAAGGAGGTTGTTTAAGATTTAAACGATAATAATCAATCGCCCGTTGATGCGCCTGGGTTAAATCTTCCGCTTGGCATTTCGCATACTCCTGAATCAATGGCTGAAACTTAAACCATCGCCCCCCATCTTTATCTCTCTCTTCCTGTAGTAGAGAACGCCTCACCAACTGACGCAAATCTTTCTCAATGCTTTTGGTATCGAGGTTGTCCCTTTTAGATCCCCCCAACCCCCCTTCAAAAGGGGGGCTAAGAGAATCTGGAGAATCTAAGGAAGAATCTAGAGAGGATCTTTCCTGCTTATTTTGAGGTTGAGATACCTCCAAATCCCGTTCAAAAGAGAGACTATGAATTTGCGCCAGCGCCATCGCTGAATTAAAGGGAATTCGATAAACACATACTCCCAATATCAATCGCTGCATTCTCTGACTAATCCGCCCAAAACTCTCATCTAACACCCGCCGCATCCAGATATCAACTGTACCCCGATGCAATCCTTTTAAATTGTCATCCGTTAACAAATGGGATATATCCGCCAACCCATAGCGCTGCAAATACCGAATCTGCGGATCAACTTCTTCCTCTTCTAATAAAAACCCAGCCACCAGCGTTAATAATAACGGATGTCCCTCTACCTTCTGGGAAAACTCGACTAATTCCTCCTCGGTTCCCCGAATTCCCAACGCCTGTAATAACGTCGCCCCTTCCACTGATTCTAATCCTAGTAAGGATAACCATTGACATCGAATCGGTGGCAAATCCAACCGTTCTCTCGTTGTCACCAACACCACACTTTTGCCGCCACATTCCAACCAGCCATAGAAAAACTGCCGATAGGATTCATCACGAATAGACGTATTCTTATTATCCTCACCATCAGATTGCAGTAGGGTTTCTAGATTATCCATCACCAGCAAATACCGCCCCTGACGTAGATGATTGACTAATGCATCTCCCAGGGATTGTTCAGGTATCGCCTCGATGGTTTCCGGAGATAGTCCAAATTTCAATAAGACTCGCCGCGCTAACTCGGTAAACCCAATCCGGCTAATATCTGCCCAAACTTTATCGTCAAATTCTGTGCTATCCTCGTCGTAAATCTTAGCCGCCAGTGTTGATTTTCCTAACCCACCGATACCCGTAATTCCAATTAAGCGAGTCTTTCCATCCGCCATCCAATCCCGAATAGTTTGGCGTTCTAAGTTTCGCCCTTGCCAATTATCGGTACTGGGGCGGATTTCATCTAAATTTGGTGGGGTGCTACGCTGATTTTCTACCAGTAGTCAGTAGAAATTATTGCCCAGATGTTTAATATTGTTACCAGAGATGTCCTGATCCCCAACTTGTCCAACGTTTTTACTTTTGTTTTGAAAAGTTTTGTGACTACGATCGCTCTTTTGATTCAGAGTCCGCTGATCGGCTATACTACTGACGTTCACAACATGTCCAGCTAAACGTTCCACCTCTTGGGCAAAAGCCGGATCTTGTTTCATCGCCGCTTGTAAATACTGTGTTACTTTGGCTAAGTCCGGTTGAGAACCCTGTTGGGCGGCTGCGATCGCGCGATCAGCATCCGGATATCTTGACAATTTGGGCATGATAGTATCTCGTGCTTTCCTAATCATGCTTTCTGTTGCTTTACCCACACCTGTTTCGATAGCAGCACCAAAAACGATTTTGGCAAATTCTGTGACGAGTAGTTCTGGTATCATAGCTTAGCGAATGAAGCGGATCATCAGAGTTGCTATTCTATTTTAGCCCTACCGCGCTGGGTTAAGAGTTGACTCAGCCTAGACAAAGTAACCCTATTCTGATTTTCAGCAGGTTGAGTGCGATCGCGCCAAGTCAATTGTAACGAGATGTTACAAACTCTTAGTTCAATCGTCCTGTTTTTAAGCCAAAGTCATTACCCAGCAAAGGTCACACGGTTTTTTTTTATCGTGCGATCGCGTAGAACATAGTGTTGGAAACTATTTTAATGTCGCCATTCCAGGGAAGTTCTACCCGTCAGCAAAATTATCAACAGTCAGACCAGAGTTCTGCCCCATTTTATGAGTTTTGGACGTTGAATCAAAACACTGATTTCACAGATTTTTAGCAATGGTAGGGGTGGGGATGTGAGAGGTTAGTGACACTGATTACACAGATTTATTTTTAGTTCGTAGTTGCGCTTTAGCGCCATCAACGCTCGCATCACAGACTCAAAACCCCATATACGAATGTCAACGGTGAGTAGTAGAGACTTATGAACGAATGGGCTATTGCACGTCTCCCCCAGCTTCCCTTCACCACAACCCTTATTCAGCCACCCCTAATTCCCCTGCACAAAACTCATCAATATCACTGACATCGGGATTGGTGTGGAGATAGTCCTGCAACCAGTCGCAACCGCGAACCAGCAAGTCATCTAACGTCTCCACCCGCCATAAGCGCACGGTTCCGTCTCCTGAAGCGCTAGCAATTTGCTTTCCATCGGGGCTAAAGCTGACACTCAAAACCCAATCTTCATGACCGCGAAGGACGGCTAATTCGGCTCCCTTTTTATCCCACAACCGCACGGTTCCGTCTCCCGAAGCGCTAGCAATTTGCGCTCCATCGGGGCTAAACGTGACACTCCTAACCCAATTTTCATGACCGCGCAGGACAGCTAATTCTTTGCCCTTTTTATCCCACAACCGCACGGTTTTGTCCCACGAAGCGCTAGCAATTTGCGCTCCATCGGGGCTAAACGTGACACTCCCAACCGAAGATTCATGACCGCGCAGGACGGCTAATTCGGCTCCCTTTTTATCCCACAACCGCACGGTTCCGTCAGATGAAGCGCTAGCAATTTGCGCTCCATCGGGGCTAAACGTGACACTCCCAACCGAAGATTCATGACCGCGCAGGACGGCTAATTCGGCTCCCTTTTTATCCCACAACCGCACGGTTCCGTCATCTGAAGCGCTAGCAATTTGCTCTCCATCGGGGCTAAACGTGACACTCCTAACCGAATCTTCATGACCGCGCAGGACGGCTAATTCTTTGCCCTTTTTATCCCACAACCGCACGGTTTTGTCCCACGAAGCGCTAGCAATTTGCGCTCCATCGGGGCTAAACGTGACACTCCCAACCGAAGATTCATGACCGCGCAGGACGGCTAATTCGGCTCCCTTTTTATCCCACAACCGCACGGTTCCGTCAGATGAAGCGCTAGCAATTTGCGCTCCATCGGGGCTAAACGTGACACTCCCAACCCAAGATTCATGACCGCGCAGGACGGCTAATTCGGCTCCCTTTTTATCCCACAACCGCACGGTTCCGTCATCTGAAGCGCTAGCAATTTGCTCTCCATCGGGGCTAAACGTGACACTAATAACCGAAGCTTCATGACCGCGCAGGACGGCTAATTCGGCTCCCTTTTTATCCCACAACCGCACCGTTCCGTCTCCCGAAGCGCTAGCAATTTGCGCTCCATCGGGGCTAAACGTGACACTCAAAACCGAAGCTTCATGACCGCGCAGGACGGCTAATTCGGCTCCCTTTTTATCCCACAACCGCACGGTTCCGTCCTCCGAAGCGCTAGCAATTTGCGCTCCATCGGGGCTAAACGTGACACTCCCAACCCAAGATTCATGACCGCGCAGGACGGCTAATTCGGCTCCCTTTTTATCCCACAACCGCACGGTTCCGTCTCCCGAAGCGCTAGCAATTTGCTCTCCATCGGGGCTAAACGTGACACTCCCAACCCAATCTTCATGACCGCGCAGGACGGCTAATTCGGCTCCCTTTTTATCCCACAACCGCACGGTTCCGTCCTCCGAAGCGCTAGCAATTTGCGCTCCATCGGGGCTAAACGTGACACTCGAAACCCAATCTTCATGACCGCGCAGGACGGCTAATTCGGCTCCCTTTTTATCCCACAACCGCACGGTTCCGTCCTCCGAAGCGCTAGCAATTTGCGCTCCATCGGGGCTAAACGTGACACTCAAAACCGAAGCTTCATGACCGCGCAGGACGGCTAATTCGGCTCCCTTTTTATCCCACAACCGCACGGTTCCGTCAGATGAAGCGCTAGCAATTTGCTCTCCATCGGGGCTAAACGTGACACTCCTAACCCAATCTTCATGACCGCGCAGTTGATTTCGCTCGCGAATTTGATCCAAAATCTGTTGTAGTGCGGAGAGGGGACTATAGGCGGGATACTGATTAATCGGTTGGTCTTTAACCAAGGCTTTTAGCTCTTTCCCTGCTTCCATAGCAGTGAGTAGTGCCGGAATTTGAGTATAGTTAAATTGCCGTAAAGCCAATGTACCGCGCCGTTCGAGTTCCGTTCCTTTCAGGGCTTCTTCAGTTTGTTTATTCGCTTCTGCTCGTTCGGCTTCGGCTTGTGCGAGAGAGGCTTGAGCGAATTCAAACTGCTCTTGAGCATCCTTAACTTTAGCTTCGGCTAATTCTACCTGTTCATTCGCCTCCTGTTCTCGTCGTTTCGCCACTTCCACCTGTCGGTTGGCGGCTTCTGCTTGCTGTTGAGCCTGAGCCGCATTCTGTTGAGCAGTGGTTTCTCGCTGTTGAGCAGCAGCGACTTGTTGTTGAGCCGCGACAACTCGCTGTTTGGCTATTTTGGCTCGCTCCAGCGCTTCTTTCTCCCGTTTTTCTGTCTCATTAAGTCGCTGACGCGCATTGTCTGCTTGTTTTTGAGCCTCTACGAATTGTTGTTTCGCTATCTCGACTCCCTGAAGTGCATCTTCCTCTCCTTGTTTCGCGTCTTCCTCTCCCTGTTGAGCAGCTAATTCAGCTTGACGCGCTGCTTGCTCTCGTTGTTGAGCCTCTTGAATATCTCGATTCGCTGTCGCACCTGTCCAAGCTAACCCAAATCCGGCGCTGATTACTGTCAATACCAATACCACTGAACCCACCCGCACCCGCCGCGAGACTTTGCGATTTTCTGCGGCTAATTCCTGCTTAGTTTGCTCCGCTTGTTCCACCTCCACCATCACCCGTTCTCGTTCCCCTTGAACCAGGCGTAACTCTCCCCGCACCCGTTCAATACTCCGCTCCAACTGCTGACGCTGTTCCCGTTCCCGATTCAATTGGGCGATAATTTCTTGTATCTTTGGCTCTTGCTGCTGGCGAATAAAGGACACTAAATAATCATGCACCAACTGATAGCGGTCATCCGGCGTATCAGGAACAACAAAAACTAACCCCGATAACACTAAAATCTCTAAAATTAAATCCAACTGACTCGCCGCTACTGTGACAAAATCCTTTAACTCCTCCTCCAACTCCCCACGAGTTTTCAGCAATCGCCGCTCTTTCTCATCCGTCAACAAATACAACAACACCTCCGCCACGGGCTGATTTTCTTCGCCGCAATCCTCCACCACTTCCGCCAGATAGCGCAACACCAATTCTTCCTTTGTGCCAAACTGTTGATACTCCGCCAAGGTTCTAATTCCCTCGGCTTGCAGTTGCGCCCCGACTACCTGTAACTCAATCGGGCGTACTTTCTGATAATCTCCCGCTAAATCCTGCACCAGTTGTTCAATTAACGCCGATTCCAGCTTAAAATTAGACCGCTCTGTGAGTTGAACGATTAGGCTTTGGGCTTCCTCTGGAGTAAAATTAGTGATTTTATACAGAACATTCTTACTCAAAAGGTCATTACCAATGGACTCCATTCCCGGTCTATCGACTAAATGATGCAAATAATCCCGACGGATAGAAAAGATAATCTTAACAGGTAAAATATTTAAGCAGTTGCCCAAAAACCTAAATAATTCATTTCTTAACGCTTTTCTATTCGCCACAAAAAAGAATTCTTCAAACTGGTCAAAAATGAACACAATTCGCACCTGCTGAGTTTCACTCTGGCGCAAGGCTTCTAGAATCGCGGCTTGAGAGTCGAGGGGTTGAGTGATGGGAATATTGTGTGTTTCTAGCGTGGCGGTTAATTGCTGTCCGATTTCCTGTAGCCAATCGGTATAAACTTGGATCAAAATCGGAAAAATGCGTTGTCCACTGGCGGTTGTTTGGCGTAGGGTTGGCACTAATCCGGCATTCACCAAGGAACTTTTTCCCACACCAGAGAAACCGTGAAGGACAATAACTTTATGATCATTCCGTGTCACCCGTTGCACCAATTCCCGCACATCTTTTTCCCGCCCCGATGCGATAATTTCTGGGGCGATGAAACCTAACCCCCCAGCCCCCTTCCCTGCGAGGGAAGGGGGAGAATTCAGGACAGAAGGGGGAGAATTCAAGACGAAATGTGGAGTATTGAGTACAGAATGTGAAGTATTCAAAGCCTCTCTCCTTGAAGGAGAGAGGTTTGGAGAGAGGTTTGCCCCAACAGTCGATGGAATGCGACTGGCACCGATAAACGCCCTTAATCCTAATTGGGTTTCAACGGTTTGCCGTTCCTGTTTAATTTTAAAGGCTTTTAGATAATCTTTTGTCTGCCAGTAGAGATCATGTAAATCGCCTAAAATATCCAGATAAAGCCGAGGATAGGATAACGGTTGACTGATACCATGGGCAAATTCTAACTGTTCAATCGCCGCCAAACATTGACCTAAATTAACGTGCGATCGCGCTTTAATCCAATAGCATCGGCTAATTAGCTCTACATCAATCCTATTCCTTGGCGAATGGAATTCGCGGCTAGACAAACCAAGTCCGCCTGCGCGGACTAACAATAAATTAAGATTAAGAGTTTTGGAACCCGCCCTTCGCTTCGCTCGAGGGTAAACTCCGGCGGGTTTCGTTTGTGTAGTTGCGGTTTCAACCGCCCCACTTAAAATGGTGTCAGCTATCAGTTCTATGTGACTTAACGCAGTTTCCGCCAATTCCTGCGCCGCTTGCCAACGTTCTTCAGCCAAAGCAACATCAGCCAAAAACGTATAATCCAACGCCAATTTATCCCGGCGATTTTCCCCTTGGTCAAACACCAACGCCTGTTCCGCCAAATCCCGTAATTGTTGCCAATCCTGCAACTCCCGCAAAACCGCACCAAACACCCCAATCGAATCAGCAATTAAATCCGGACGTTGCGCCCGATGAAAGGCAGTTAAGGCTTGCTGAATAGAGTCCTTAATTTTAGCTTGAATCTGATTATAGTCATCCCTAGAAATTGTCCCAGGTTGAATCCGATTAATTTGGCAGAAATAACCATAAACCATCTCCCTTAAAACAATCCCTTCATACTCAAAACGCTGCAATTCCTGCCAACATTCCCAGGCTTGCTCAAAATAATCAATCGCCGTTTGAATCTCTCCCTGCTGTTCTTGACAAATTCCCAATAATGTGAATAAAGCCGCCGCTAATTCCGGTTCTAACCCGTTATCCTCTAACTGCAACTCCCCCTCAGCCGCCTCTAATTCTCCCCTAAGTTCAATACACTCCATCTCGGTTAAATTCAACCCATCCGCCAACCATTGATCCGCCTTCCCTTGAATAAACGCCGCCAACTCCCCACGGCTAATCGTAAACTGACTACTCACACCCCAACTTTGCAGATTTCGAGCAAACTGCATCCATTGCGCCTTCACTGAATCCGTCACCCAAACCACAACCGGAAACGGACAATGGTGACGAAACTCTTCCCGCACCAAATCCGCCCCCGCCAGCATCTTCTCCAGGGATAGCACCGACTCCAACCCCAAAACCATCAGCGCCCCCGGTTTATCCCCCTGCAACTCCCTCTGAATCCGCTGATAAAGCGCCGTATCATCAGGACTCAGCGTAATCGTGCGAATGTTCAAAGGAGACGAATCCTGGAGGACTTGAATCAGACGCGATCGCACTCTGTCATAATTACATCGGGCAAAAACCAGCAAAAACTGACCCTGAAAAGCATCCAGCGTCAACGCCAGTTCCTCAAGTTCGGTTTGATTCTCCGGTGTAATATCAGGTAGCTGCGACATCGTTTCGTTCGTAGTAGTTCGTTCGTAGTAGGCGCTTTAGCGCCATCATCGCGTAAACACTTACCCTCAAATTCTAAGCAACATTATCCGACATCGGGGATTAAGCCGAGGGCGACCCAAGTCAATTAAGTGGAATCGCCTTGTCCATTGATGCAGGCGGGTCGCCCCTACAGTTAACTTAAATAAAGGGCGACCCGATAAATTGAATGGAATCGAGTTGTTCATTAATGCAGGCGGGTCGCCCCTACAGAACATATTGTTGTTGGTTAGACAGAGGTCATCTCTACGTGAACCAATGGCGACCCAAGCATTCAATGGAATCGCATTGTCCATGAATGCAAGCGGATCGCCCCTACCACAGTCTCAGCGGTTAAGTTCAGTCCTCAACGGTTCATCATAATTTAAACGGTACTTATTATAAAATTGCGAAATTATTATATCTCAAATCCTCACAAAAAAATAAAAAAAAGGCGTCACAATATGCCACAATAAAGAATCAAAACCAGTAATTAAACAAACACATCGCCATTTGAAACTTGAATGACACGAAAGCCTCACGATCAATTTGCCAAGCAATACCTAGAGGAATTATTAGCCCCTCTAGGAAGCGTCGAAACCAGCCGCGAAATAGCCCCAGAAATCCGCCAAGTTGATGTTTGGTTTGTACCAACCCCATCACCAGCAACCACCGCCGAAAACCTGGGATTACTGGGGCGAATGGCAACAACCGCCTGTCTATTAGAACCCTTCCGCAATCCACCCAACCCCGCCGAGGTACTCGACTGCCAAAGCAAGTTAAACTCAGTGCGTAGTGAAATGCGGCGAAAAGCCAGACGAGAACGAACTTCATTCCCCGACACCGATTGGCCCCATTTGTGGATTCTCTCACCCTCTTGTTCCCCAAGGTTGTTAGACGGATTTGGTGCCACACTCCATCCCTCAGAAGACTGGGGAGAAGGGGTATATTTCATGGCAAAATTTCTGAAAACAGCATTAATCGCCATCAACCAACTGCCAGTCACTGAAGATACACTATAGCAATCCTAAATAGGATGCAACAAGCGAAAAGCTCGAAAGCCAGGTATAGCAAGGGTTTCATTTTTGAAAATTGCCACAACCTAAATAGGATTGCTATATGGTTAAGGGTTCTGGGAAAACGCGGAACACAGAAACAAGCGATCAATGAATTGGTAGCTTTACCCCAACAGAACCCCTATCGGCAGACCATTCTACAGATTCTGGCAAACTGGCGTATCACGATCAACGAAAGCGAAAATTTAAGTGAACAAGACAGGGAATTGCTCATGAACTTATCACCAGCGTATTTAAAATGGCAAGAAGAAACCTTAGAACAAGGCAAGCGAGAAGGGATACAAGAAGGCAGACTGGAAGGTAGACTTGAAGGCAGACTGGAAGGACAACGACAAATGGCGGAAAACTTCCTGCGAGTGCGATTTGGGGAACTTGACCCCGAATTAGCCAGTACGATCGCGCCCATGTTACAATTACCCCCTCAAGAGTTAACTCGGCTGTTATTTAACCTTGAACGAGAGGAACTCTTACTGTGGTTTGGTAATCTGCCCATTCAAGACGATACCTCAAGACAAGAAGCTGTAGAACGATTTCTGAGAGTACGATTTGGGGAACTTGACCCCGAATTAGCCAGTGCGATCGCGCCCATGTTACAATTGCCCCCTCAAGAGTTAACCCCCCTACTCATTACCCTTTCGCGTGAACAATTGTTAGAACGGTTTACCTTAAAGCCAAATGACCAGTGACTATTCCCTTAACTCCTTAGCATCTGCCAAAACCGGATTAATATCAAACCAAGACTCGCCGCGATCGCGATATTCAAACACCAGCCGACTATAAATTAATTTCTGATACCCATCATCTCCACTCACTTTCTTCCGTTCCCGAACTTTTCGCAATAACCCCCATTCGTGATCATCAATGGTAAGCGTCATTTCATTACGACGACTGCGAATCAAACCCTCTAACGTTTCACGAGTCAACCGCCCTTGTTTAAGATCCTTCTTCAACCACTGGATCAACAGTTGTAATAAATCCCGCACATGACCCCCACTGACACGACACAAGCGGTCTAAACTCTCCGGATGGTCAAAAATGTCATTCACCCGATTTAACCGCCCTTGTTCGTCCAAATCCGGTAACGCCCGCGCCAGAACCATCTGCCGCAGCAATCTCATTCCCTCCTCACAGTCACTCCCATCCACCTGCTGCACCTGTACCATAGGCAAAACCTTGGGTTCTTCCTTGTATCGCTGGGTTAACCTAGCATATTCATCAGCAAACTTTAACGCCAAGGGCATGGTATAAACAACATGGCAGTTAAACTTTTGCAAATATTCCGCCTGATCAATAAAAATATATTCCTGTTGCGATCGCCCCCAACCTTTAGTTTGACCCTCAATCCGATCCAAGTTATCCACAATCACGACTAATCCCCGTTTCCCCTGCTGTTGCAATTGCGCGATCGCAGGTTCAATCAATTCCTGATTAATCGCCGCTAATAACTCAGCTTTCTTCGGTCCCAAAAACTGATTCAGCCGTTCTCGCAATCCCGAATCCGCTCGTGCCTTAGCCGTAATCTTACCAATCCCGAACGCCAAAGACAACGCCCCTTTGTCATTCGCCTTCACTTTCACATCGGGAACCCCTGGCATTTTCGGCAAGCCTAACTCCACCTCCGATAAATCATACTCCGTCTGCAACAGTTCCGCCGTCCGTTTCAGCAACCGCTTCAATCCCTGGGGTTCCGCGATCGCCACATCTGCTAAACTTTGACTAATCCGCCGTGCGATCGCCAGTAACACATCGGCAATATCCACATCTGCCATTTCCAAGTCATCACTCGACTCAAAATAAACAATATGGAACCCCTCCGCCTCCAATTCCGCCTTCAGCCGCAGTAACTCCGTAGATTTGCCACAGCCGATATGTCCGGTAAACAAATCACAACTTGGCTGATTCGCATAGAATATCGTAATATTCTCCTTCAACTCCTCAATAACCGTCCCACCCCGAACCGGAGAGAAGTCGATATAGTATTTGCGATCCTCTGGATCAGCGATATTAATCGTCTGACCGGGATTTGTTGCCTTAAAAAATGTCAGTAAATCTATACTCATAGCATCTTAGATTTAGCTGTAACCTTGTCCCTCGCCCCAGAATTGAGTTAGGGATACTTTATTTTACTCGTTATTAAGACTGATTCACTTCAAAAACGCGACTGAAATTATATCGCCACTGCAACGCCGGACTCATGCCAATTTGACCATCCAATGGACTGGTCAAAAGACGTGACCACTCATTACTATTAGGGAATCTCGCCAAATCCTTCTGCATCTCGATCACCCAATTATCGGCGGCATCAATAACACCTAAATAAAACGGCTGAATAGAGTTTATTTTTTGTAATGATTCAATGTCTGATCGGGGAATGGGTTCAGCATCTTTGGCAATGCGTTGTTTATTAATTTTTTGAAAATCTTTATCAGCCTGCTGAATATAACGGTGTACTGATGTCGCATCCTGAAGACAGTCCAACAAACGCAGCAGTTGTTTGGCACGCCAATCACTTTGATTCACATAAGCTAGAAATCGAAATACCTTCTTTGCCCAAGATTCGTTTTCGGTGACCAACCATTCTCGATGCTTTTTAGCAATTTGGCAAAGCCGATAATCCGCTAGCTGAGTTTTGTAGAGGTACTTAAACTTAATAATTTGCAGTCTCAAGGGTGGATTTTTCTTAGCAGTTTGGTAGTCAGTGAGTAGAACCAGCACATCATACTCAGAACCCAGTAATCTTTCATATGTCCCACACGAGTTAATACATCTACTAATTGTTCCGTGTTTTCTCCATTTAGAGCGCGATTAACTTCCTGAATTGTTGTATCTAGTGATTCCTTTAATATGGCGCGTAATTCTTCTTTAGCAAGCATCGGTCATAGAGAAAAGTGATAGTTGTTCAAATTGAGGTGTTTTGAGTTGGACGATCTTATTTTCTAAGATACAATCCATAACCCACCCCGCCATAACTGGGGGAATGGCATTTCCGAAAAGAGCATATTGATCATAGATAGATATCCCAGAACAATGTTCATCTGGAAACCCTTGAATGCGAGCATATTCTACATTAGTCAGACGGCGGAACTGATTACCAATTTTATAACGCTCATAGTGGCGACTCGTTGTTGAGGTAAGTGTTGGTGCAACACCATCAATACCAAATACAGTGTAACCCATTCGCGCTCCTCCACTTTGATTGTAGAGAATTTGTACAGCCTGAACAAAATTATTAACTGGCGTACTGGTTTGTAAACGGTTTAACGTAGACTCAGTAAAATCAAATTGGCAATCAACATCTGACTCAAGGACTGCCCGTAATGGAACAATCGGTGTAGCTGGATAAAATTGGGCAAAATTGTAGCCAATAAACCGACCTATTTTGGCTAATCCCCAAGTAGGAAATCTATAGCTATGGTCGTTTATTTTTGTCCATTGTTCAACGTTAGTCAGGGTTTGAAACGTTGAGTCGGATAACTCAGCGATATTTTCAGTTGAGGCAAGTCTGATATTGGGAAAATCATCCTTTGTATCCTTGTCTAAGGTTCCCAGGATGACAACTCGTTGACGATTTTGGGGTAAACCCAAATGCATAGCGTTGACCAAACGCCATTCAATCGTATAGTCCAAATGCGCTAACTCACTGAGTATCGTGGCAAAATGAGTCCCTTCCTCCATCGACAGCAAACGTTTGACATTCTCTAAGATAAAAAACCTGGGCTTGTGTCTTTTCAGGACATCAATAATCACTTGAAAAATATGACCGCGTGGATCTCGCACTCCCTTTTTTTTGCCCGCACTACTGAACGGTTGACAGGGAAAACCCGCCGTTAACAGATCGTGAGGTGGAATTTCATCAACGAGTTGATAAATATCACCCTGATGTAATTGTGCCTTTCCAAAGCGATCGCGGTATACTTGACAGGCTTTTGGACACCGATCATTTGCCCAGATTGTGGCTATATTTCTCTGATCCGCCGCTATCCGGAATCCTCCAATCCCGCAAAATAACTCAACGGTTGTACAGATAGGTAAGTGAAGCATAGGATGGATGTAGCTGTGTTATTCACTATTGAGTCTTCTGTTTGTATGATTATAATCTGGGCAACCTGTGTTTAAAGACATTCTACCTGAGAGGCTATGTCAGATATCTTGATCATGATTCGCAATGAAGCTGGCGTAGCCATGACTTCAGTTGAAGGAGAAGCTATAATTGCACTCGTAAAAAAAGACGAACTAATTTATGACGAACAGCCTGTAAATCTCAGATTTGCTGACGCTCATTTTTATAACTTGCCATTAGGAACCTATTTAGCTGTAGCCAAACATCCTGCACTCAATCCACCAGAGGCGGAACAGGAAGTAACATTGACAGTCAGAGAAATTTTAGTAGTACGATATATTTACTTAGAGCCTGAACGTCAACTTCTCACTATTCAAGTCACATCAGAGAGCCTAGACTGATTACCACCATGAAATATGCTGTTGATTCGGAATCCCTTGAGGCTTACAGAATGCGAGTTTACACCCTATCTCAAGAATTACGGCGAGAGACAAATCCGCCAATTCGAGCCATGACAGCGTTGTATTTGGCAGAAGCCGCAACGACATTAGCAAGAATGGAAGTGCTAGAAGCTCAAAAAAATGCCAAAGAAGATGATTAGATAGTCGGGGAGATGATTTACTTCTCTGTGTTAATCTGTGTCATTCAATCGTGAGTCTGCTGGAGAATCTCATTCAATCTGCGTAATCTGTGTTACTGCATTCGATCAATAGTACGATATTGGATCGCTTCAGCAATGTGTGACGTTTGCAACGTTTCCGCCCCCGATAAATCGGCAATCGTGCGGGCGACTTTGAGGATGCGATCGCTTGCCCGGGCAGAGAGTCCGAGTTTGCGAATTGCCCCTTCTAAAAGATTGCGACTACTATCCTCTAAATGACACCATTGTCTCAAATGACCACTTTGCATCTGGGCATTGCAGCGCAGTGTGGGTTCTGAGTTGAAGCGATGACGGGCGCGATCGCGGGCGACTTTTACTCTCTCCCTTACGGCTTCTGATGCTTCACTTTGAGGCTGTCGGGTAATCTCTTCGGGTTTAAGACGATTCACCGCAACTTGTAAATCTATCCGATCCATGAGTGGACCCGAAAGTTTTGCCCAATAGTTCTCCCGTTGTCGCGCTGAACAGGTGCAGGGTTGCAGCGTATCGCCAAAGTAACCACAGGGACAGGGATTGGTACTGGCAACTAAGGTAAATTGTGCCGGAAATAGGACGGATTGTCGGGTGCGAGAAATGGTCACATAACCATCTTCTAAAGGTTGACGCAAAAATTCCAATACATTGCGCTTAAATTCAGTTAATTCATCCAGAAATAATACCCCTCGATGTGCCAAGGAAATTTCGCCGGGACGCGGAAAACTCCCTCCCCCAACTAATGATGGACCCGATGCAGAATGGTGGGGACTGCGGAAGGGGCGATGTCTGATTAATCTGCCTTTATCTTTAAGTAATCCAGCGACAGAATAGATTTGGGTAACTTCCAGGGCTTCTGAAAAACTTAAGGGCGGTAAAATTCCGGGTAATCGTCGCGCCAACATGGTTTTACCGCTTCCCGGTGGACCAACGAAAATTAAATTATGACCTCCTGCGGCGGCTATTTCTAACGCCCGACGCGCATGGGATTGACCTTTGACTTCGTTTAAATTTCCGCCTGTAAACTGAGAGGGGGATGATTTGGGTACTTCATCCATCGTTACCGGGGAATAGCGTTCTGGTTGATTCAAAAAATCTGCTACATCAGCCAAATGTTTGAATCCATACACGTCTAGTCCACGCACCACGGCGGCTTCTTGGGCATTATCAGCGGGTACGACTAACCCCGAAATCCCCAAACTTTGGGCGGCGGCGGCGATGGGTAAGACTCCCGCAACGGGGCGTAAATTCCCATCCAGGGAGACTTCCCCTAAAAATAAATAATCGCCTAATAATTCAGGATTGACTTGCTGGGAGGCGGCGAGAATCCCCACACTAATGGGTAAATCAAAGCTGGGTCCTTCTTTGCGTAAGTCGGCGGGAGTGAGATTAATCACGATTTTCCGCATCGGGAAAACAAACCCGGCATTTTTTAACGCCGCCCTCACCCGTTCTCGCGATTCTTGGACGGCGGTATCCGGTAATCCCACAACAACAATTCCCGGTAATCCGCCCGATACATCGACTTCAACACCGACTTTCACCGCATCGATGCCGACTAGCGAAGCACTCCAAACCCTGGCAAGCATGTCTGTTGATCCTGAGTTTTATTGGCAATTATAAGGCGTGCGATCGCAGCCGTCTATTCTAAGTCGGGCTTGCTGCATGAGTGTAGAGGGTATACCACACCAGGGTGGAAAGCCATTTTTTGACCCAATAAGTGCTTTCATTTTGGTGTCTGTTCGGTCAAAAACGAAATGACGATCCTCAATTCCATAGCTTGGAAGTTAAGTAATTCGCTTGTTCATACCGTCCTTGAGACTTGTAAAGGGCTGCCAAATTATTTAAACTGATCGCGACATCGGGATGGTCTTCTCCCCATAAGCGTTTGCCCAGTTCCAAAACTTTCAGATAGAGGGGTTCGGCTTGCTCGTAGCGTCCTTGATAATGGTAGAGTAATGCCAAATTATTCATACTGGTGACTACATCGGGATGGATATCCCCCAATAAACGTTTTCTCAAATGTAAGGCTTGCATATAGAGGGGTTCGGCTTTGTCATAGTGTCCCTGATAATGATAGAGTAAAGCTAAATTGTTCAGGCTAGTTGCCACATCCGGATGGTTCTCTCCCAACAAGCGTTTCCGAATATTTAACGCTTCCAAATAAAACGATTCGGTTTTGTTATTGGGTCCTTGAGAGAAATAAAGTCCTGCCAAATTATTCAAGCTTTGTGCCACATCAGGATGATTTTCTCCCAATAAACCTTTTCTGATATCTAACGCTTGCAAATAGAGAGGTTCGGCTTTCTCATAGCGTCCTTGAGAGAAGTACAGAGCAGCAAGATTGTTAAGGTTCGTGGCGACATCGGGATGGTTCTCTCCCAATAACCGTTTTTGCAAGTCCAAGGCTTGCAGATAAAGGGGTTCAGCATCCTCATAGCGTCCTTGGGACTTATAAAGGGCGGCGAGATTGTTCAAGGTGGTGGCTACATCCGGATGATCCTCGCCCAGTAAGCGTTTTTCGATGTCTAAGGTTTGCAGATAAAGGGGTTCGGCGTCTTCGTAGCGTCTTTGATAATGATAGAGTAATCCGAGATTGCTAAGGCTGATTGTCACGTCTAGATGATCATCGCCTAAGTTACGTTTCCTCAAGTCCAAAGCTTGCAAATAAAGGGGTTCGGCGTCCTCATAGCGTCCTTGACAAAAATAGAGGGTGGCTAAATCGTTGAGACTATGAGCGAGATCTGGATGATCATCACCCAGTAAGCGTTTTCTCAAGTCCAAGGCTTGCAGATAAAGAGGTTCGGCTTGGGCGTACTGTCCTTGAGCCTGGTAAAGTTTTGCCAAGTTGTTGAGGCTGGTGGCGACATCAGGATGAGCATCGCCCAACAAGCTTTTTCTGAGTTCTAAGGCTTCTAAATAAAGGGGTTCAGCTTCTCTGTAGCGTCCTTGCAGCCTGTAGAGTTCGGCTAGATTATTTACCGTTTCGGCTAAGGTTGTTTCTAAGCCGAGTTCTTTTTTTAGCTGAATGGCTTGACTCAAATACTCAACGGCTAAGGCTTGTTCTTGGGGATAATTTAGAGATTCACCCTGTTCTAGGCGTCGTTGATAAAGGTGTCCGACTTGAGCATATAAGGTTGCCAAATTCGGGTCGTTGACGCCGTGTTTGGCTTTGGTGTATTCGATCAAGGCGTTGAGATCGGCGACGGGAAAGACTGATACGTTTTGATCCCAAGCGTCGCTCTCTTCGATAAGATGGCGGAATGGCTCAATGTTTTGAATGGGAATAGCGGCTGTTTTTTGGGAGTGGAAGCGAAAGACAGCTTGACACCAATTTTGGAACTCTGGGGCGTTTTGACTTAGCTGACTCTCTAGTTGGTGAGTTAGCCACAGGACAAGTGGACAAGCCAAGGCGGATAAGGCGTCTTGGATTGCTGGTAGAGAGGCGAAAAAAATTGCCTGTTCTGAATGCTGGGCGTCGAATTTGAGCCAGAGAAGTTGTTCAGCACCCGTCACGGTGACAACGGCGTTTCCCCCCTGACGTAAATCGTCATCGGTTTGGACGAGTTCAGTAATGGCGTGGCTCAGGTTCGGGTCATCCTTAACCAAGATAACGCGATGCGATCGCACAGAGGCGGCGAGTTCGGTTTCATAGCGTTCAATCAGTTGGTTGCGGTAATGGATATCATCACAAACCGCTAGGATTACACTCAACTTACCTTGACTGGCTTGAATCGCTGTCAGTAAATCGCCATACGTTTTTTCATTATCAACTGTCGGGTCAGACAACTCCGTCATCATGAAATTAACCTCCAATCTTGTAATCGCTCTTGAACGATTCGGTGAACTTCATCGGTTTTGACAATTGCCATACTCTAGAACATTAAGACTATGCCGTTTATACCCAAATTCCAGTACTTTGGGTTCATGTTCGTTGTGTTTAAGAGTTTATAGTCGAGTTCACCTAAAAAAAATGACAAAGTTATTGTGAATCGCGTTAATCCGAATCAATCCTAAGCACATTCGACAAGAGTTATCCCTGATTCGGAGCGTTTGGTAGCAACACCCACTCCTATAGGGTACATTCTCTTTAGCTGTCTGTCGATTTCGTTTTTCTCCCTTATCTCCCCTATCTTCCCCATCTCCCCTAAAAATTATCCCATCGCCGCACGCAGATCATCGAGATTTTTCCGGATTGTTGCTGTAGTCGGATGATTAGCGCCAAGTCGTTCTTCACAAATCGCCAACGCTTGGACATACAGGGGTTCGGCTAATTCATATTCTCCTTGAGACGAATAAAGTCCTGCCAAATTATTCAAATTTTGTGCCACATCTGGATGCTCATCCCCTAGCCAGCGTTTTCCTAACTCCCAGGCTTGGGAATAGAACTCTTTGGCTTTGTCATGACGTCCTTGAAAGAAGTAGAGTATAGCTAAATTATTCAGATTTTGGGCTACATCGGGATGTTCATCTCCCAGTAAGCGTTTCCGCAACTCTAAGGCTTGCAGATAGAGAGGTTCGGCTTCATCGTAGCGTCCCTGCGTGGAATAAAGTTCGGCGAGATTTTTATAGAGTGCGGCTAAGTTATTCAGGCTGGTTAAAACATCGGGATGCTCCTCTCCTAATAACTGTCTACCCACATCCAACACCTCCACATAAAGAGGTTCGGCTTGCTCGTAGCGTCCTTGATAATGGTAGAGCAAGGCTAAGTTGTTCAAGCTGGTCACTACATCAGGATGGTTCGCGCCGAATAACCGTTTCCTTAAGTCCAACGCTTGGCGATAGAGGGGTTCAGCTTCCTCGTAGTGTCCTTGGGAGTGGTGGAGTAATGCTAAATTATTCAGATTCGTGGCGATATCCGGATGAGTATCACCCAATAAACGTTGCCAGATTTCCAACGCTTGGCGATAGAGAGGTTCGGCTTCACCCTGACGTCCTTGAGAGAAGTAGAGTCCGGCTAAGTTGTTGAGGCTTTGTGCCACATCGGGATGATTATTACCGAATAAGCGTTTCCTGATTTCCCAGGCTTGCAGATAGAGGGGTTCGGCTTCGTCGTAGCGTTCTTGGAAGAAATAGAGTGCAGCTAGATTGTTCATATTAGTCGCCACATCGGGATGCTCATCTCCTAGCAGACGCCTCATTACCTCCAAGGCTTGCAGATAGAGGGGTTCGGCTTGGGTGTAGTGTCCTTGGGTTCTGTAGAGTTCTGCCAAATTATTCAGGCTGGTAGCAACATCGGGATGGTTTCGTCCCAGTAAGCGTTTCCTCAGTTCTAAGGCTTGCAGATAAAGCGGTTTGGCTTGGTCATAGCGTCCCAGCAAGAAGTAAAGTAAGGCTAGGTTGTTAAGACTGGTGGCAACATCAGGATGGTTCTCTCCTAAGCTGCGTTTCCTTATGTCCAACGCTTGCAGATAAAGAGATTCGGCTTCCTCGTAGCGTCCTTGGAAGAAGTAGAGGGCGGCGATATCGTTGAGGCTAATGGCGATATCAGGATGGTTCTCTCCTAAGTTACGTTGCCTTAGGTCTAAGGCTTGGAGATAGAGGGGTTCGGCTTGGGGATATTGTCCCTGAGAGTGGTAGAGTCGCGCTAGGTTGTTGAGGCTGGTGGCGACATCAGGATGGTTCTCTCCTAAGTTACGTTTCCTTATGTCTAAGGCTTGCAGATAAAGCGGTTCGGCTTGGTCATAGCGTCCTTGGGTTCTGTAGAGTTCCGCCAGATGATTCAGCGTTGTCGCTAAGTCAATGTCTAACCCCAATCGTCGTTGCAGGTCAACCGCTTTATGGAAATATTCAACGGCGAGGGCAAGTTCGTGCTGGTAATCCTCAAATTCTCCATTTTCCAGTCGGCTTTGGTAGAGTTGTCCGAGTTGAGCATATAAGTTCGCCAGACCTGGGTCTTGGCTTCCCCCTTTTGCTTCAGTTTGTTGAATTAAGGCTTTGAGGTCTGCTAATGGTATCACCTGGTTTGCCCCCTGATGCGTCTATCCTTCCTGTACTATAGCAATCCTTTTTGGTTGAGGTTAGGGCAGGGGATAAAAAACTGGTCAACGTATCGGGGTGGGTTTCACTCTACTTTATTTTTTACCCTGATGTCACTTAATTCACCCTGACTCAAAACGATAGCAAGGCAATCCGGAAGCGTTACGGATTATCAACCAACTTATGTTTATTGAAATGGATGAAGGATATGAGTTAAAATCAATCAGATGTATGCAAATTGATGATTAGTATAGAACAGCTTTTAAAAGACTGTATAGGATTAAGATTATGCTAACCAGGCTAAAAGTTTCTGGCTTTAAAAATCTTGTTAATGTAGATGTCCGCTTTAGTCCATTTACCTGTATAGCCGGTGTAAATGGCGTAGGTAAATCTAACTTGTTTGATGCGATCAGGTTTCTGTCAGCCTTGGCTGATCTTCCTCTAATTGAAGCCGCTTTAGCTGTTCGAGATGAGGGAGGTAGGACAGGAGATGTCCGCAGTCTGTTTCATCGAATTGGTAATGACTATGCTCCACAGATGTCATTTGAAGCTGAGATGATTGTGCCAGGTGAAGGTGTTGATGATTTAGGACAAACTGCCAAAGCTAGCATTACCTTTCTTCGCTACTCTATAGAGTTAGCTTATCGACAAGATAATAGTCTCCGCTCATTAGGATCACTGGAACTGCTTAAAGAAGAGTTAGTTCATATTAATCTTGGTGATGCCCCTAAACATTTGCTATTTAATCACAAGGCGAAAACTTGGCGCAAGTCTGCTGTGAAAGGACAGCGCCGAGTCCCTTATTTTATTTCTACAGAAGGTGAGGGGACAAATCGAGTGATTAAACTTCATCAAGACGGCGGAAGCAGTGGTAGAGCCTTAGCTCGCTCAGCAGCTGATCTGCCTCGAACTGTACTGTCTGTGACCAATGCAGCCGAAAGCCCAACAGCACTACTGGCACGTCGGGAAATGCAATCTTGGCAGTTATTACAGCTAGAACCTTCGTCTTTGCGACAACCCGACGAATTTACGGCACCGACAAAATTAGGAACAGATGGCTCTCATCTAGCTTCAACCCTCTATCATTTGGCACGGCTGAGAAAAAATCTCCGCCAATCTGATCAGGAAGCCGAAGCGCAGGTTTATGCTCAAGTTGCAGGTCGTTTGGCAGAATTGCTCGATGATGTTGAGGAGGTAGGAATAGAGCGGGATGATCGTCGCGAACTGCTCACATTAATGGTTACAACTAGAGATGGTACAACCCATCCGGCGCGATCGCTCTCAGATGGAACAATGCGCTTTTTGGCGTTAGCGGTACTGGAATTAGACCCAGAAGCTCAAGGTTTATTGTGCTTAGAGGAACCTGAAAATGGTATTCATCCAGAGCGTATCCCAAAAATCCTCGAACTTCTACAAGACATTGCCACGGATGTTGAAGAACCTGTTGATCAGGACAATCCCCTACGCCAAGTAATCATCAATACCCACTCACCAGCCGTTGTACAGCAAGTCCCAGAAGATAGTCTTTTAGTCGCTGAGTTGAAGGAAGAAAAAGCACCGTCAGGACAATTGTTTAAAGGGGTACGCTTTAGTTGTCTACCGAATACTTGGCGACACCTTAAAGTTGCGGAAACCGAAACGATCAGCACTGTTCCTTTAGGTAAACTTCTCGCGTACTTAAATCCAGTGTCCCCAGAACAGCCAGAGCTAAATGGCAATGGGCAACTGGAAACCAACTTATCTTTAAAACCTACCCAGTCTAAAAAACGTAGAGTTTTGGATAGAGAAGACATTCAACCTCTAATTTTAGGCTTTCCCAAAGAATTTGTATGAAGGAAATACGATACACATTACTATCTGATGGGAGTTCTGACAAGGCGCTACTACCTATTCTGACTTGGTTATTGCGATTACACGGAGTTGAATGTGCTATCCAGTCCCAGTGGGCTGATTTTCGACGCTTGCCACAACAACCACAGGATCACTCAAAGAGAATTGAATTAAGTTTGAACCTTTACCCTTGCGACCTTTTATTTATACACAGGGATGCCGAAAAAGAACCTCGTGAGAAACGAGTTTCTGAAATTAAAAAAGCCGTTGAGGGGATCAGGGAATCAGTCTCTGTGCCGTTTATCTGTGTTGTACCTGTGCGGATGACAGAAGCTTGGTTATTATTTGACGAAGCTGCCATACGCAGGGCGGCAGAAAATCCCAGAGGAAAGCAACCTTTAAATTTGCCAAACCTCTCTAAATGTGAGGAGTTACCTGATCCAAAACAATATCTTTGTCAACTTCTGCGTCAAGCAAGTGGGTTGACAGGTCGGCGACTAAAGAAATTTCGCGCCAGAGAGCGAGAGAAGATTCAACGAATCGCTGAACTTATCGATGACTTTTCGGCACTGCAGAGTCTGTCTGCCTTTCAACTACTAGAAGCAGACATAAAACAGATGCTCAAAAGACAGAGTTGGTGAGTAAATTACAAATTTAATCCAGTTCTCGTAATTCCCTCGAAAATTGAGGAAATTAAAAAAATATAAAGTTTTTACTTAAACTTCATTCGTTCATGAACAATTAAAATCGTATTGCAAAGAAAGTAAAATCATTGAGTCAAACTCTAAGCTGTATCCAAATTAGCAAACCGCTTACCCAGATTTGGGTTAGTACTCATTAGTAACGTTCCTCATGTAATTGTTGGACTAAGTGGAGGCACTAGCTGTGCAATCTGAAACTGTGAGAGTCAGGCGTGTATCCGGCGCTTTTGCCCTGATTGATAGTTTAAAGCGCCATGGTGTGAAGCACATTTTCGGTTATCCGGGCGGTGCGAATCTACCGATTTACGATGAAATCTACCAAGCGGAATCCGCTGGCGAACTCCAACATATTCTGGTGCGACACGAACAAGGGGCTGCCCATGCTGCTGACGGGTATGCCCGGGCGACAGGTAAAGTGGGCATCTGTTTGGCAACCTCCGGACCGGGAGCCACGAATTTGGTCACGGGTTTAGCCACGGCGAGTTTGGACTCTGTGCCAATGATTGCAATTACGGGACAGGTTCCCCGTGGGGCAATTGGTACGGATGGATTCCAAGAAATTGACATTTTCGGGATTACGCTGCCAATTGTCAAGCATTCCTATTTAGTGAATGAGGCTCGCGATATTCCCCGGATTGTGGCGGAAGCGTTTCACATTGCGAGTACGGGTAGACCGGGACCGGTGTTGATTGATATTCCCAAAGATGTCGGAATTGAGCAATTTGATTACTTTCCCGTGGAGCCAGGTACGATTAAGCTACCGGGGTATCGTCCTACGGTGAAAGGGAATTTAAACCAGATTAACAAAGCACTAGAGTTGATCCGGGCGGCGAAAAAACCGTTACTTTATGTAGGTGGCGGTGCGATCGCGGCAAGCGCCCAGGGGGAACTTCTGGAACTGGCGGAACATTTCCAGATTCCGGTGACAACGACGCTGATGGGTAAGGGAGCATTTGATGAGTCCCATCCTCTGGCTCTGGGAATGTTAGGGATGCACGGCACGGCGTATGCTAACTTTGCCGTGAGTGAATGTGACCTGTTAATCGCCTTGGGTGCCCGTTTTGATGACCGGGTGGCAAGTTTGCCAAAACAGTTTGCGGCTGAGGCGAAGGTGATTCACATCGATATTGATCCGGCGGAAGTGGGGAAAAATCGGAACACTGATGTACCCATTGTTGGCGACGTGCGGCAGGTGTTAATTGACCTATTGCGGCGTTCTGATCAAGTCGGGAATGGTATAGATCCAGAACAAACGAAAGCGTGGTGCGATCGCCTGCAACAGTGGCGGGATGAGTATCCTTTAGATTTGCCCCATCCCCAGGAGAATCTTTCGCCCCAAGAAGTGATTGTGGAAGTTGCTCGTCAATCCCCCCACGCTTATTACACCACTGATGTCGGTCAACACCAGATGTGGGCGGCTCAATTCCTGAAAAATAAGCCCCGTCGCTGGATATCGAGTGGCGGTTTAGGGACAATGGGATTTGGTTTGCCTGCGGCTGTGGGAGTAAAAATGGCTCTACCCTCCGAACCCGTGA
The DNA here is from genome assembly GCF_000155555.1 of Coleofasciculus chthonoplastes PCC 7420. Classification (GTDB taxonomy): domain Bacteria; phylum Cyanobacteriota; class Cyanobacteriia; order Cyanobacteriales; family Coleofasciculaceae; genus Coleofasciculus; species Coleofasciculus chthonoplastes_A. Next base: position 134,671 of record NZ_DS989842.1, on the reverse strand, counting down.
TTTGTATCAGCGGTGATGGTAGCTTCCAGATGAATATGCAGGAACTGGGTACGATCGCTCAGTACGGCATTGGCGTCAAGATTGTCATCCTCAACAATGGTTGGCTGGGAATGGTGCGCCAATGGCAGCATTTGTTCTATGGCGATCGCTATGAAGCGACGAATCTGGAAGTCGGTACCCCAGAGTTTGTGAATCTGGCTCAGGTGTACGGGATTAATGCCATTAAGGTGACACAGCGTCAGGCTTTACCCGATGCGATCGCTCAAATGCTTGCCCATGACGGTCCAATGCTTGTAGACGTGCGCGTTACCCGCAATGAGGACTGTTATCCCATGGTTGCGCCCGGTCATACCAATAGTGACATGATGGGGTTGCACCCTCATAACCCAGAACCGATTTCACCCACTATCCTGACGTGTTCTAACTGCGGAACCGAAAATCCAGCGACTCATAAATGTTGTTGTGAATGCGGAACGAAACTGTTGGATATGCCATCGACAGTGGCTCTGAGCTAATTGGTGACGAGCGCCAGGTAAGGGCATTGGGGGAGGTGCTAACTTTTCACGGAACGTCTGGAAACTGAATGGGTAGGGGAGATAGGGGAGATAGGGGAGATGAGGGAGAGGGTGAGTTCATTCACGCGCCATGCCCTCGCCTCGAACCAAGTGAAGGGTAAAACTTCAAAATATTATCTTCTCCATCTTCTCCATCTTCTCCATAATATTGTCTGCCTTTAGTAGGATGTTAAATAAACTTTAACCGAGAAAGAATCGTCTTAGGTACAAATGGATGACGGCAAAACTTCAACAACCCTAACCTAGCTATCACTTGAGGTTAGGGATTGCCAGAGACAGGGCTGGCAACGTAAGAGTTGAATAGACCATTGAGCCGCTAACTGATACACACCCCCAAATACTTCCCCAGTTTGGGTTCACTGTAAGCTTACTTGTTTAAGCGCTTTAAGAGAGGACATTCTGTTGACGGTGGTCGAGGGGACAGACAACTCACACGAGAGGCTTATACCCATGATTCGTGTACCCGTTTTATCACCAGACGGTGAACCATTAATGCCAGCTAAAGCCAGCCGTGTTAGGCGGTGGCTCAAGACAGGTAAAGCCAGGGTAGTCCACAACGACCTAGGCATTTTTCAAGTTCAGTTAGTCCAACCCCCATTGGGAAAGGAGACCCAAGATGTCGTAGCCGGAATCGATCCGGGAAAGCTGTTTACCGGGATGGCTGTTCAATCTCGTCAAGCCACCTTATTCTTGGCACACCTAAACCTACCGTTTAAGAACGTAACTAAGCGGATGACCCAACGGGCAATGATGCGACGGGGACGACGGGGGCGACGGATCAACCGCAAGGTCACGCAAGACCAACGCAATCACCGTCAATGCAGATTTGATAACCGCAAGGGACATAAGATACCTCCCAGTATCCGGGCTAATAAACAGTTAGCACTGAGGGTAGTGCAAGAGTTATCAAAGGTTTACCCGTTCACCGATGTTGTAGTTGAAGTGATTAAAGCCAAAGGTGACAAAGGGTTTAGCCCCGCAATGGTTGGTCAGTTTTGGCAGATTGAACAGCTTGCGTCAGCTGGGTACACTGTCCACACTCAAGAAGGATGGTATACCTCCGATTTGAGGAAATACCTTGGCTTACCCAAGTCTAAGAATAAAGCTGAGTCCTCACCCGCCGCTCATGCCGTTGACGGTATCTGCCTAGCTGCCTCCCAGTTTATGCGGTATCGCCAAATCAAGGGTAGGAGCGGCACTTGGTTAGGTGGAATAGAGGTGACACCATGTCAGTTTACTGTGATTAATCGCCCTCCAATTTGCCGCCGTCAGTTACACCTAATGCTCCCGGCTAAAGGAAAAGGACGGCGCAAGTATGGTGGCACAGTTACCTGTCACGGGTTGAGGAAGGGCGATTATGTCAAAGCTGAAAAAGCGGGTGTCACTTACTATGGCTACGTTTCCGGTGACACTAAGACCCAAGTTTCGGTTAGTGATGCTAACTGGAAACGGTTGGGACAATTTACCGCCAAAAAAGTCCAGTTGTTGCAGCGAAATACCGGATTGGTATCAACAGTTGGATTGTCAAACCTTACCACATCGAGTGGTAAGGTTTGACCTCTATCCCTCCCCACATTGCTTCGCTGAATGCGGGGTCTCACGAGACAAGCGATGACAATGGCTATAAGACGCAACTTTTCGAGTTGTAATTTAATAAAGATTCTCCTTTCTTAACACAACTTAGTAAAAAGCAATTGTATGAAACTTTCATCAGGGATTAAACTAAGAGTAGCAAAAACTACAGATTTTTTTCGGGATCAAGCTAAACAGGCTGACTTTGAAGGCGTTACCCTGCTCTTTGCATCCTCAATAACAAAACTGATATCAACGTAAGAACAATGTGTATTACAGGCTCACTCACTGACTTTTCATTACCCGAAATTTTTCGGCTCCTTGGTAAAGGGCATCATACGGGTTTACTCACTGTGAATACTGATGTTTCTACTCCTGTCACCCCCAATGGCGTTTGCTATGTTTGGGTCTATCGCGGTCGAATTGTGGCAGTTGATTCTCAGTTAAAGCATCTAGGATTAATCAAGTTAATTGCTCAACACCAGTGGATGGATAGAAGTCAGTTAACTCAATTGAGTGAGTCATTGCCTCAGGAGCAACCCTTGGGTACATACCTGCAAAACCATGGGTTGTTAACCCTTCAACAAATCAAATGGTTGTTCCAAGTCCAAGTGTTACAACCCACCTGTACCTTGTTTCAACTCAAAACAGGTCATTTTAAGTTCAGCCATGAAGTTAAACTCCCCATGTTAGGAATGACGGGTTTGAGTTTAAATACCCTAGGTGCCAATTTACTAGGATTACGTTCTTTGCGTAACTGGGATGCCCTCAGCGATAAATTACCTGATGTTAATGCTGGGTTGCTCAGTGTTACAGGATACCCTCGTTATCCCCTCAACGCCTTAGAATCTCAAGTCTGGGAGTATACCAGTGGCACTGTGTCCTTGAGGGAAATTGCTAAACAACTCAGACTTTCGGTAAAAACGGTACAGCAGATTGCTTTTCGATTAATGGCAGTCGGATTGGTCGAAGAAACTCCCTTAGTGATTCATACTGCCTGTCCTCAATCTGTGGACGCGATCGCGACACCGCTCCATCCAGAAGTGACCGATCAGCCCGTCAGCCATTCATTTTTGCACAACTTAATGGGTTTCTTAGCAGATAAGTCCAAGCACCTGCCGTTACGGGCGGCTTAGTTCGGGAAAGGATCAGAAACAACAGATGTAGACAGACAGCCGTTTACAGCAGCGTGGAATGCAATAATGTATTTCAATCAGGACTAAACTGTTCTATATCAAATTACTACCGATTCTAATAAACGAATTGTGCCTCGCTCCGCATCAATTTCGATCATTCCACCGATAGGGACAGTGAACTTATCCTGGATATGACCGATCATCGAACCATACCAGGCGGGAATCCCCAAAGGTTTGATATGGTCAGCTAAGACTTGCCGCAACGTCAGCGATGGTTCATTCGCCTCACCTGCAGGACAGTTTGTACATTGGGCAAAAATAAATCCAGCCACTTGATCGAGGATTCCAGCGAGTTTGAGCTGGGTTAACAAGCGGTCAATCCGGTAAACCTCTTCTCGTATATCTTCCACAAACAAAATAGAGTTCTGCCAATCGGGTAAATAATCTGACCCCACCAGCGCCGCCACCAGCGATAAATTTCCCCCCACCAGACGCCCCCTTGCCTTACCCTTGGTAATGGTTTCCACAGGAGTACTCAATAGATTTTGCAGTGTCATTGCTGCCCCATCAAACAAGATGCGTTGCAGATGTTGGATTGAGAACCAATTCCAGGTTGATGTTCCGAGTGGTCCATGAAAGGTGATCAGGTTGCTGTGAGTATAAATCGCTAACAGCAGTGAGGTGACATCGCTATAGCCGATAATGATTTTGGGATTTTGGCGGATTAGCTGGTAGTCTAACAGGGGTAAAATTCGATTACATCCCCATCCGCCTGCCATTGCCAGCACCGCTTGGACAGAGGAATCAGCGAACATCGCATTCACATCAGCAGCGCGGTCAACATCTTGACCCGCCAGATAGCCGTATTGGTCGAAAAGATGGGTTCCCAGTTTGGTTTTCAAACCGAGTTGTGATAAAATGGGAGCGATTTCATCAAGGGTCTTTTGGTCAACTAGACCGGCTGGACTAATCAACCCTACGGTATCGCCAGGATTCAGGCGTCGTGGTTTGAGAAGGGGTAGGGAGTTTGCCGTTACAGGGACTTGGGTTGCCAACAGCGTTAGTCCCAAGAGTTTAAGCAAGGCACGGCGATTACCGGAAAAGGGTTGGCTCAATGGTCAGTCCCGGAAAACTACAATAGACAACGTGGAAAATGGCTGGGAGTACCAAGCTGGGAAAAAGAGCTAGAATTGACTTACTTGAATCATCTCTAAACATCAAGCAATAATAATAGAGATATTGCATCTGCCAGATTTTGGTCAACTCACCGCTGCTAGGCATTAAACTCCCGAACTGGGATTGATGCTTGGTTGGTGTCATCACCGCGCGATCGGTACAGAAACGATTATTTTTTTGTATCCGATTAATCACAGACATTTGATCTGACGGTGCTGAGTCTGACTCGTTGAACAGCATCTGCCGGTAAAATTCATGATAGCCAGTCAACAACTCTAACAATTCAGCCATTACACCCAGAGACATGGCAATTGCTTCAGGCTATGGTAGGGAAAGATACTCTTTCTCTCGATTTGGAGGTGATCAATCATTCCCTGGAACATGCCTCAGGTTAATGGCATCCATGCTGCAGCTATCCTCAACAGACGTATAGAGACTCAATTGATGAAGTTGACACGTTGAAGTCATGGGATTTTAGGAACTAGGAAAATCTACCCGTTTCGTCAGATGCTAGAACAGATAAGCAAGGGTGGTGATCCCATGGCAGCACTGGCGCAGTTTTTTTTGCCAGCTAGAGGCTGAGTATCAACGGGTCACATTAATCTTACAGACCCAAAGACGGCAATATCAGCATTCTTAAGGATGAAATTAGTTTCTTTGCCCGAAGAACCGCCAACCATTTTGGTGGTTGATGATGACCAGTTTATACGAGAACTTTTACGCCGAGTCATGGAAAAAGAAGGCTATAAAGTTGTTGAAGCAACCAACGGTGAACAGGGTTTGGACGTTTATCAGCGTCTCAAACCGCATCTGGTCATGCTAGACGCCCTGATGCCGGTCATGGATGGTTTTACCTGTTGCAAACACTTACAAAAACTCTCAGACGAAGACGAGACATCACCCGATAGCGAACATTTGGAGGCTCAAGGGTTACAGGGAGTTTCCCAAACGCCGGTGTTAATGATTACCAATCTGGATGATCCAGAATCCGTTGACCGCGCCTTTGCCGTTGGTGCTACTGACTATATCACCAAACCGATTCACTTAGCCGTCTTGCGTCAACGAGTACGGCGTTTAATTCAACAGTTTCAGCTTTATCAAAAACTTGAACAAGCCAATCGAGAGTTACAACGTTTAGCCACGTTAGATGGACTAACGGGTGTAGCCAATCGCCGTCGGTTTGATCAATACCTTGATGATGAGTGGTGGCGCATGATTCGAGAAGAGTCGCCCTTGTCTCTGATTCTATGTGATATCGACTTTTTCAAGAAATATAATGATACCTACGGTCATCAAGCCGGTGACGCCTGTTTGCGAAGGGTAGCTGATGCTTTGCGTTTTTGTGCCAAACGGTCTGTGGATTTAGTGGCTCGCTATGGCGGTGAAGAGTTTGCTATTGTGTTACCCAATACTACCACGATTGGTGCGTCTTTAGTGGCTGAAGAATTACGCAGTTTGGTTCATGGTTTAAAGATTACCCATGCAGCGTCAGCTATTAGTGAATATGTCACACTCAGTTTAGGTGTTGCCAGTCTTTATCCTGAGCCTGATACTCCACCAGCTAAGCTAGTTGCTGAAGCGGATATGGCTTTGTATCAAGCGAAAGCCTCTGGGCGTAATCGATATGTGGCGAAAGTTTGAATCGTTATTTGTCTTATGTCTTATGTCTTATGGCTTATGTCATTGGTCATTTGTCGTTTGCTTTATGTAAAAATTTGAGGGCTATTTACACAATTTAATAGAGTTGAGTTTATTTCCACCAACTTACATAACGTAGCGCGTTGTCAATAGAAAACTTGAGTGTAGGGGGTGGTATGGTGTTGCTTGAATAGCGTAGGATTGCCAATAATGTGTACATGCTAATCCCCAAAACGGATAATCGCTAAGAACTATTATGACGACTACGGTCAACACAACACCCCAATTAGCCTCACGTTTGGTGAATGGTTTCCTTGCCATTAAACCTTTGGCTAATTTAGCAAAGCAGCAAGCTCGTAAGATGATTATCAAGCGAGCGGAAAAAATTGGCGTACCTTGGACAAAACAAGTCAATGAGTTACGTTCTCTAAACTGGGAGAGTTATCTGAGTCAAGTGCAAAACCCCCAGGTAACCTACCCGGATTATTATTTGCGCCCCTTCCATGCTTATGACCAGGGAAATCTCCAGTGGAAGGCGGCGTTTGAACAAGAAGTAGCGGCTTATGCGGTTCATGCCAATCTCTATCCTGAGGATAAACTCCAAGGAGACGCTAAACTGCGGCAGAGTTACCATGAGTTGGTGCAAAAGCAAGTTAAAACCGAGCCGCAAGATATTGTGGATCTGGGGTGTGGTGTGGGGATGAGTACCTTTGCCCTACAACAGATTTATCCCCAGGCAAACATGACGGGTGTAGACTTATCGCCTTACTTTCTAGCTGTTGCCGAATATAAGTCCAAACAGCATCATACAGAAATTAACTGGAAACACGCGGCGGCTGAAGCGACAGGTTTACCGGATGCTTCGTATGATTTGGTGTCTGTCTTCTTGGTATTCCACGAATTACCCCAAACGGTGGCAAAGGCAATCCTACGGGAGGCACGGCGGTTATTACGTCCTGGTGGGTATCTGACTCTGATGGATATGAATCCTCAGTCTCAGGTGTATGCGACGATGCCAGCTTACGTTTTTACCTTATTCAAAAGCACGGAGCCTTACTTTGACGAGTATATTACCTTGGATATCGAACAAGCGATCGCCCAAGCAGGATTCCAGCCACCGATGATCATGCCGAATAGTCCCCGCCATCGGACAATCATTACCCAAGTCGAGACGTAGCACGCTACGTCTGCAACATCTGGTCGTAGCAAAACTTAACATAAACCAATACTCGACATTCTTTCGAGGAGATCCCAGTCTCTGATAGACTTTTAGACTGGGGACAGTAAATAACACCAGGGAAAAACTAAGCAGTTGAGAGGAAAAGCTTCGTGCTAGAAACTACGCTAGGACTAGAAATTATTGAAGTTGTCGAACAGGCAGCACTTGCCTCTGCCAAATTGATGGGCAAAGGTGATAAAAACGAGGCAGACCATGTGGCAGTTGAAGCCATGCGGGAGCGGATGAACAAAATTCACATGCGGGGTCGCATCGTGATTGGAGAAGGGGAGCGAGATGACGCCCCCATGCTCTATATCGGTGAACAAGTGGGCATCTGTACCAGCGAGGAGGCAAAGAACTACTGTAACCCCGATGAACTGATTGAAGTCGATATTGCCGTTGACCCTTGTGAAGGGACGAACTTGGTGGCTTATGGGCAACCCGGTTCAATGGCGGTGCTAGCCATTTCTGAGAAGGGTGGACTGTTTGCTGCGCCTGACTTTTATATGAAAAAGCTAGCGGCGCCTCCTGCGGCTAAAAATCATGTCGATATCAGTAAATCGGCAACAGAGAACCTGCAAATTCTCTCGGAATGTCTGGATCGCGCAATTGAGGAACTTGTGGTCGTGGTCATGAAGCGCGATCGCCACAAAGGACTAATTGATGAAATCCGCTCTGCTGGTGCGAGAGTTCGGCTAATTAGTGACGGAGATGTCTCTGCGGCTGTCTCTTGTGCCTTTTCAGGGACAAATATCCATGCTCTGATGGGTATTGGTGCTGCACCCGAAGGCGTTATCTCTGCTGCGGCGATGCGCTGTTTGGGAGGACATTTCCAAGGTCAGCTAATTTATGACCCAGCAACTGTGCAGACGGGTTTGATTGGTGAAAGCAAAGAAGGGAACCTAGAGCGGCTCCAAGAAATGGGCATTAATGACCCCGATAAGGTCTACAATACTCATGAGCTAGCCTCAGGTGACACCGTGCTATTTGCCGCTTGTGGGATTACGCCGGGTACCTTGATGGAAGGGGTACGACTCTTCCACGGGGGGGCACGGACTCAAAGTCTGGTTATTTCCACCCAGTCGAAGACGGCTCGCTTTGTGGATACTGTCCATCTGTTTGATCAGCCGAAGACCCTGCAACTACGATAGATACTGTCAATTTATCCATTTTCGCAGGATTTCTTCCACTTGAATTCCAGTCATCGAGATGGAGATAAAAGCGTTCAAGCCAGAGTATAAGCAATGATAATGCTACTTACTCTGGCTTAACGTTGATTGTTTATTTCTCCCCGGTTAAAAATTCCATCTCTGAATCGGTGAACTTATACTGAATTGTTCATCGTATTCAGACAAATTTCTCAATTTTCTCTATCCTTATAAAACAAGACTGATAGTTGACCCAACCCAACGACAGAGATTTGGAGAACACAATGAATATTGCCGTCGTAGGTTTAAGCCACAAAACAGCGCCAGTTGAAGTCCGGGAAAAACTAAGTATTCCCGAAGCCCAAATAGAAGGTGCGGTGCAACAACTCTGTAGCTACCCCCATGTTGAAGAAGTAGCGATCCTTAGTACCTGCAATCGCCTAGAAATTTATATTGTGGCAGCAGAAACGGAAAAGGGTGTGCGTGAAGTCAGTCAATTCCTTTCGGATAACTCTCTTGTCCCCTTGCATCAATTACGCCCCCATTTGTTTATTTTGTTACATCAAGATGCGGTAATGCATCTGATGCGCGTCGCAGCGGGATTGGATAGTTTAGTTTTAGGCGAAGGACAAATCTTATCGCAAGTCAAGCATACCCACAAAATCGGTCAGCAACACAAGGGAATTGGACGCCTGTTGAATCGACTGTTTAAACAAGCGATTACCGCCGGAAAGCGAGTCCGCACCGAAACCAGCATTGGTACCGGGGCGGTTTCGATTAGTTCGGCGGCGGTGGAACTTGCCCAGATGGAAGTGCAAAACTTGGCGGCTTACCGAGTGGCAATTATCGGGGCGGGGAAGATGTCGCGTTTGCTGGTGCAGCACCTACTTTCTAAAGGGGCTGAGTCAATCGCCATTATCAATCGCTCAACTCGTCGGGCGGAGGAGTTGGCAAAGCAGTTTGAGAATGCTCAGTTAACGGTACATTCCCTGTCTGAGATGATGGAGGTGATTCCAGAGTCGGATATGGTGTTTACCAGTACCAGTGCGACAGAACCGATTCTGGATCGGGCTAAACTGGAAGACCATCTTGATCCCAATCGCTCCTTAATGCTATTTGATATTTCCGTACCGCGTAATGTGGATGCTGATGTCAATGAACTTGAACAGGTTCAAGCCTTTAATGTGGACGACTTAAAAGCAGTAGTGGCGCAAAATACCGAAAGCCGCCGTCAGATGGCGATGGAAGCGGAAAACTTACTGGAACAAGAGGTAGAAGCGTTTGAGATTTGGTGGCGATCGCTAGAAACTGTGAGTACCATTAGTAGTCTACGGGAGAAAGTCGAAGGGATTCGGGAACAGGAATTAGAAAAAGCCTTATCTCGCTTAGGTTCAGAGTTTGCCGACAAACATCAAGAAATCATCGAAGCGCTGACACGGGGAATTGTCAATAAAATCCTCCATGATCCGATGGTGCAGTTAAGGGCGCAGCAGGATATTGAAGCCAGACGTCAAGCCATGCAGACGCTGCAAACGCTGTTTAATTTAGAGATTGAAGAACAGTTTGGTTAAGCGTTGGAGATGAAGAGAGTAGGAGGGTGATGCTGAGTAAGTATCCTCAGTTTTAACCTCCTGTGTAAGGCAGATTCTGCGATCGCGAAGCGTGTCCGATAGGACGTATCGTTAAGGTAAAAATGCTTTCGTTTTGAGCCACAATTCGTCAAAACGAAAGCACTTGTTGGGTTTGAAGTCTCCCAGTGTAGATGTACTACACCCAGCGTCAAGCCTTATTCCGTAGTGGTTTGAGCGCTCAAATCCCTCAAAAATCGTACAGAAGTAGCTCTTGCCAAAATACCGCGTTGGCGGAGCCTGCTGAAGAAGAAACGTATCGCGGTATTTTGGCAATATGGCAAGAGATAGGTTGAAACCCACGCTACATAAAGGTTGAGCACGATTGTAAAAGGGTGGGAAACAGGAAAATGGGTCAACTTACCTGAGAAAAGCTGAATTTAACTCAACTTGAAATCCCCAAATTTCCTGAATTAACTGATGGCATATAAAGACAAAATATCAGTAGATTCAATTTTGGTTATTGTAAAATGACTTAGCGAAATGCGATCGCTCTGGTATGGCGGCTGGTTGGGATGGGTTAGGGGATAAGTGCCAGCGCGGAACTTGACAGGCATTTTGCCCATGTCTGGAAATAGAGTAAGAGCGACCACTTCTCAAACGTCAAGGTAACAGTAGCTAGGGCGTTTAGAATCAAATCTCATCCCTATAACTCTCGTGGTATTGTAGCATTACTTCTTGGATATGGTATGACTGATCAGTATTTTTAAGTCTCTAAAAAATAAAGGTGTGCTTACCCTACCCCAACAATAGGAACGATGACTTGTACTATTTATGCACTGTTAGTAGGAATCGATAATTACCCTTATCCGATCTCTCCGCTTCAGGGTTGTGTCAATGACATTACAGTGGTGGCTGAATACTTGCGCCGGAATTATGGCAAGTGCAACGTATTTTAGGGTGGTGTTTATCCCGACTGGAACATCCAGTGTCTCAACAAGAAGCCCTAGCCGCAGAGACGCAAGCCTTACTCGATGAATTAACAGAATCCCTCTCCCCAGAAGACCAAGCTATTTATCTCCTTAATAAATGGACGGCTGATGAAGAATATATTGCGGGTCAAATTAACCAACTACAGCGTTTACAAGCAAAATTAACCACAGGTTTTCCTCTCTGGCGTCCTTGGCGTCGCTGGGGATTAATGCAACGCCTTCATGGGCTGCTTGAACATATTGACCGCTACAAAGATGCGTTGGTAAAACGTCGAATTCAAGGTCATCGTGCTGAGGTTAACGATGCACCGACCTCTGCGCTTTGGCGACGCCTTTTGATTCACCCCAAAAACCGAGTCACCCTTTCATTTTTAGTCTTGCCTGATCGCGTACTTGTCATTCGCTCTTATGACTATCTTGACGAGTTACCACGGGATGAAGCCTTGCGCCGGACTCAACTCGATTGTCTTGAGGGTCGCCTCCCTTTTCCTATCGTCAACCCAACCTACAACCTATTCGACTATTTTAGCTGTGCCAGTCCACTACTTCCGCCAATTAAACAAGGGCGACCCGACCCAATTTAGTGAATAAAGTTGTTCATTTATGCAGCGGGTCGCCCCTACACGCCTCTCACAGTCCGATCGCCCGTGGTGGATTGCGGAAGGATTCGCTGGTATCATAGTCTACAATCATCCGGCTGACGCGATCGCTCTTGCTCCCAATAATTGCCTGATCACGACTCACGTCACGACTAGCCACCCCGTAAGGGGTTTGTGGACGCATTTTATCTGAGGTGATCATCCCCGGTGCTGTACTCTGGGCTAATCCTGATTTCGATAACAGGTTAGCGGTGATCAATCCGCTACTGGTTAAGGCTGAGGTAACCAGAAAGCGGCGACGGTTGATTAGCTGATTTTTCCGTGCCATAGATAAAAATGATGCCCCAAATGTAAACAGTAGAGCAAATAATTCAATTAAACCTCAGCGTTGATGACTAGACAAAACAGACAAAAGTCTTTGGTCATCAGAGGTTCAGCTTGTTTGCGCCGTTGGTAAATTTACGCTTGAATGTCCTGATGTTAAGCGCTTTTTTGTTAGAGAGTGAGTATCGCCTCTATAATTAACATGGTAGGCATCTGGCTCCCCGGAGTCAGGTGAGCTGACTCTAACGTGCAGTGTTTCCAGAAACGTGTCGGGTAAGCCAGAGTTAAAAGACCTCAAACTGATCGAACGACAGTTATCGGTCAAGGTTATTTTTGAAAAGAAACAAGAATAGCTGATTCGTCGGTAAACTTTCTGTCGGTGAATTAGCGACTATCTTGGAAAAAATAAACAATGAACTCAGGTTCGATTGCCAGATAAAGAATAAGACAAGTTAGTGGGGTGCTGTTTTCAATGCGATAGTTAATTAGACTTGTCTAAAAATTAGTCAAACACCCTTTGAATCGTGGGTTGACGTGTAATTTCTGGACGTGTCTAGTGATGAAGAAAAATTCAACAGGGGCGCTGACAAAAACGATGGTGTCGGGTTCTCAAGACGCTTGGGACAATAAACCTCTAGGCGGACGCTATCACGTTATCGAAAAGCTAGGGGTCGGAGGGTTTGGTCAAACCTTCTTGGCGCGGGATATGCATTTGCCCGGTCATCCCCAATGCGTGGTTAAAAAATTAAAACCTCAAGTGAGCGATGATGATGAGGAGGGGCTGCAAACGGCGAGACGCCTCTTCCAAACGGAAGCTCAAGTCCTCTATCGACTGGGTAATCATGAGCAGATTCCCCGGCTTTTGGCTCATTTTGAGGAAAATCAGGAATTTTATCTGGCTCAGGAATATATTCAAGGACAACCCTTGAGTAAAGAGATAGACTCTCATCTGACGTGGGCACAGGAAAAAGTGCTATCCCTCCTGCAAGATATGTTGCAGGTACTAGCATTTGTCCATCAACAAAATGTGATCCACCGGGATATCAAGCCAGCCAATTTGATTCGCCGCGCTGAGGATGGCAGAATTGTGCTGATTGATTTTGGTGCGGTTAAACAGGTTAGATGTGAGTCGCTGAATCCGGAAACGGGGTTGACCAATGTGACGATTTCTATCGGCACTAAGGGATATATGCCCAATGAACAACTGGCAGGAAAACCTCGCTATAGTAGTGATGTTTATGCGGTGGGGATTATTGGGATTCAATTATTAACGGGAATTCATCCCAAACATATTAAAGAAGACTCCGATACGGGTGAACTCAACTGGCGCAAATATGCCAAGCAGATTAGTCCAGAATTTGGGGAAATTTTGGATAAGATGGTGCGCTATGATTTTCGCGATCGCTATGCAACCGCAGAAGAAACCCTGTTAGCATTCCAGAGTTTACCCGCGCCATTATTGGAGTCGGCGTCACCCCCCCAACCGTTAGTTCCTGAGTGTGAATTGCCGCCCCTGGTTGATCCCCAAGCGCCGACGGATCAGGAAAGTCAAAATTTAGCCGCTGATTCCGCCGAGACTCAGGCTTGGGAGGCGACACCAACGGAATCAACGCTGATTGAAGTCGAGGAGTCGAATAGCGAATCATCTTCGAGTCAAACCCAAGACACCGGACGCACCCAAACCTCTCAACCCCATTTGGGACGAAATGATGCTACCGTATCCCTGAGCCAACCCCAGGACTTGGAACCAACCGCAACGGTATCAACAACCAGTAGAAGCCACGGATTTCGGCAATGGTTGATGCAGCCCTGGACAATTGCCACGATTGCGATCGCGGTTAGTTCTATGGTTACCGTCACCCTGATTCTACTCCCCTCTCAATTGAATCATCAGTCTCAAATTGAGGATGTCCCCGCTGAAAGCCCCAGCCCAACTCCCACCCCCACTCCTTCTCCCTCCCCAACCCCCGAACCCACGGCTGAATCCTTGCTCGCCGAAGCCGAAGATTTAAGACAAGCCGGAGAATACGAGAAAGCGATCCTAGTTTATGATCAGGCGATCGAACTGCAATCCGACTTAGCGCCTGCCTATTGGGGACGGTGCTACAGTCTCAACCAACTGGGACAACCTGAACAAGCCCTAGTCGCCTGTAATGACGCCCTTGCCTACAAATCCGATTATGCCGACGCCTTAGTCAGCAAAGCCGATGCCTTACGCCAACAAAACCAGATCATAGACGCCCTCCAACTGTATGGACGGGTAACGAAATACTATCCCGATTATGCCCGAGGGTGGATTCGCTATGGCATCGCCCTGCAAGGGGTGGGACGTTCCGCTGAGGCGGTTCAAGCGTTAGATAAAGCGATTGAACTGGATCGGAACTCCGCCGATGCTTGGGCAACTCGCGGTGAGGCGCTAATGGCATTAGGGCGCACCACGGAAGCGATTCCGTCTCTGGATAAAGCCCTGCAACTGGAACCGGATCATGAAAAAGCTGCTAACCTGCGTGAAAAGGCGAGGGAAAGACTAGGGCGTTAGGCAATACGTAAGGGATAGGGGAACCATGTAGAGACGTGCCATGGCACGTCTGGGAGTCAGATGTAGGGGCGGGTTTAGGGATAACATGAATTGACCAACCTCAAACTGCACAACAAAACCCTCATCATCAGCCATTTTAGCCGGGAAGAGTACCTTAAATCGACTTGAATATTGTCCGGAAACAATCCTTCAACAACAAGAGTCCCGCTATCATCGCATTGAAGCTAACCCGGAAGAAATCAAGAAAGCCTTCGTAGACATCTTTTTAGAGTCTTATCAAACCCCTCCTCAACAAATCATTTTAGACATGGATGTGACTGATGACCAAGTGCATGGACATCAAGAGGGAGCCTTTTTTAATACTTATTATAAAGGAGTTTGCTATGCACCTTTATATATCTTCTGTGGACATCATTTATTAGTGGCTTTCATTACGTCCTTCTAATGTAGACCCAGCCGAAGGAGCATTAGAAGAATTGCAGAGAATCATTGGCTTAATTCGAGAAAAATGGCATAATACGCAGATAATAGTGCGAGGCGATAGTGCTTATGCTCGTGAAGAGCTTATGAACTTTTGTGAAGAGAAAGAAGGGGTAAATCATGTGATAGCAATGGCAACAAATAGCCAATTGAAGTTACGAGCAACGAATCTTATTGAAAAAGCAAAAAAAGAATACGAAGAGAAGTTATTGCCAGTCACTGAATTGATGGATAGTCTTTTCTCTAAGGATGAAGACTTAGAAGAGGTGAGAAAGTTAGTTCCCAACGCAACTTGGTTTCGCTCTATCTATTATCAAACTGAAAAGTCATGGAGTCGTCAAAGAAGAGTGGTAACAAAAGTGGTTTATGGGAGTGAAGGGTTAGAGCTTCGTCACGTCGTCACATCTTTACCTCCTTCTCAAATTACGCCTTCTCAACTTTATACTAAACAATATTGTCCGAGAGGAGAAATGGAAAATCGGATTAAAGAACAGCAATTAGACTTATTTGCTGACCGAACTTCTACCCAAACCTTTCAAAGTAATCAACTTCGACTCTGGCTATCTTCAACTTCTTTAAAAATCTCAACTTTTAAGCGGCAAATTGACTTATAGTATTAGTTTGTGAGAAATGCGGGTAAACGCACTACAAGGATTTCGCCATTATTGATATTAAGGTTTAAATGCCGAACAGCTTATGCCAAGTCGTACCCAAATTCTGGGTAGCTCGGTGAACGTTTTACCTATATAGCACGACGGGATACGGAAAGGACATCAGTTACAGCGTTTTCAGACTCGATGTGATACACCCAAACAATAGCAGCACAGAGCTGTCCTAGAGTTGCTGTACTACACCGTGTTAGAAAGTGCTGTAGTCCAAGAGGGAATAGGGAACAGTACAGAATGTCCACGCCCTGTCTTAGTACTACTATATTTCAGTGTTTGTGTTCGCCAAGCTACCCGATCGCCGTAATCATTACACATTAAATCGTGAATGGCAAAATAAGGGGAGCCTTCTTTGGTTAGACTAGGGTGTGGATTGGGATGTCTCAGGGGCTTGAATCTCCTGTGCTACGGTGGCTAACACCGCATCATGAATCGCCCCGTTACTGGCAATAATCCCCTGATTGTTGAACAGCTTAGTTCCACAGGCAAAGTCTAAGGGTTTACCATACATATCGGTGACTCGTCCCCCAGCTTCTTCCAAGATAACCACACCAGCCGCATGATCCCATATATTTTGCCGTTTTGAGGACTCTAGGGGAAACGGTAAGCGGATGTAGAGATCGGCTTCACCTCGTGCAATAATGCCGTATTTGACCATGGAATCAATCTGGAGGGAGGGGGTTGTAAAACCTAGGGATTGAGTGATAGCCACTTCCAATTCGGGGTTCCCATGAGACGATTCTACACTTTTGACTAATCGAAGCGACTCAATGCGATCGCATTCATTGATACGGATCGTCTGAGGTTGACCTCCGGCGAGGGGGATTAGGGTTGTCCCTTGTCCTTTTACACCGACAAACAGCACACCGCGATCGCCATCCGGTTGATTAGGATGAATGGGAAGCGCCGGACATCCTAACACCCCCAGTTTCACCTCACCGTCTTCAATTAAGGCTAAGGCGATCGCGTAATTGTCACCCCGAACATAGCCTTTTGTCCCATCAATCGGATCAAGCGTCCAATAGCGATCTGCCACTTGACCCGTACCCCGATCAATCCAGGTGATAATGGTTTCCGGTGTCGCCTCAGCAATCTGAGACTTAACATAATGCGTCACCCCTGTCAACTGTTGGGTCATCGCTGGTTGTCGCAACAAGCTAGAGTTTTCCTCTCCCACGATGGAATCACCGGGAAACGCCTCGGCTAATACCCGACATATAACCGCTTGTGTGCCAAAATCAGCCACAGTCACCGGAGAGCGATCGGGTTTGGTTAGGGTTAAGGAACCCTCTTCCTGACGCACTTGTTCACATAATTGAGCCGCAGCCGTTACAGCTTGGATGGCAACCTGTTTTTCTCGCTGGTAGGACATGGTTTATGCTGAGATCCTATCTTGACCCCGTTAGTATAGAGGTTGTTCGCTCTAAATAGGTTAAGGAGAATGTCGCTGACCTTAAGAAGAATGTCACTGACTTAAGCGTTTGTAGTGAGCGATGCGAGCGCTTGAGGCACTAAAGTGCCGACTACGAACTCATATTATTTCAGGGCTATTCACCTTAAGAAGCCTGCCAATAAATTTCTTATCTTGGAGCTAAAGCAAGCATCGAGCTTACTAAGTAAGCCTTTGACCCCGTTAAAACGGGTTTAAGCTTTTAGCCCCAACTTTAGTTGAGGGCTTTAGTTGAGGGCTTAAATTGTCTCTGATTGTTCCATTCCCTGAGCATCTTGACTAGAACTATCAGAATCAGCATCGGTATTAGCAGCGATCGCCAAAGTATTCTGGGATTTTTTTTCGTTCAAAGGATTGGAGAAAAAATCTCCCGTCTGAGGCGGTAACGTGGGGTCAAGTACAATTTCCGCTAAACTTTTCACCACACCCGTCACCGGAATCGCCAGAATGACGCCCAAGATTCCGCCAATTTTAGCCCCCAATAACAGAGACGTTAGAATGATCACGGGCGATAAACCTGTTAAGTTGCCCATAATTCGGGGAGCAATTAAATTATCTTTGATCTGTTGCAAGGCGACAGATACTCCCAAGACTTCCAAGGCTAGCCACCAATCAATAAAGGCGACAACAATGACTACGGTAGCAATTCCCAGAGTGGCACCAACAAAGGGAATAATCTCCATAAAGCCGATAAAAACAGCAAACAGCAGAAAAAACGGCACTTGTAATAAACGGAAGCCCAAGGTTAATGTTGTTGCCATAAATAACCCCAGTAAGAGTTGACCCGATACAAACCGCTGAAGATTTCGTCGCAGTGCTTGAGTTAATCCATAACGGATTTTGGCAGAGACAATACTGGTAATACCGCGCCATAGTCGTTCACCATCAATAAGCATATAAAACGAAAGGACGAGGACTAAAATGAAGTCGATAAACCAGCTAAATGTCCCCACAACTAAGCCCAAACCAGTTGACGCGATCGCTTCGGCTTTAGCTTGAATACGTGCTAACATTTGAGACCCTAAAATTCGCACATCAAAGGGCAGATTATGTTCCACACTCCAGGCTTGAAAGTCCACCAATTGCTGTTGACCTTGTTCGAGTAATTCGGGGAACCGAGTCACTAATTGCCGTCCTTGATTAAATACGGGTGGTGCTAGGGTGAGGGCAATGAAGACAACAAAAACCGCCGCGACTAAATAAACCAAAATCGCCGCCACTGTTCGAGGTAAGAAGGGTCGCAGTACCCGAACGGCATAGTTGAGCAAAAATGCAATTAGAGATGCCGTGAGCAAAATACTAATGATTTCGCCCACATAACTCAACGCACTCAGCGTGACCCAACCTGTTACTAACACCAGCAACCATGTGATTAGAACTTTTTGAATGGGTGAAAATATAGAATTCATCGCAGTTTTCTGGTTAGCAAAACCTGGCATCCATTTTAAAGAGTTTAACGTCAGATGATAGAATTGCAAACGGGTACACATTTGTGGGTGTCATGACCCCAATACCTTAGTTCCAGTGGTTAGGAACTTAAGCGGGTCAACAAGACTTTCGGTTTCCCGCCAGCCGCGTTCTCTCCCTAAGGTGAATGTGGGATAGTTGACTATCATCACGTCGCCATTGAGTCAAATAAGACCCCAAGCTTAGGGTAGCAGGTTAGCGATCAACTTTCAGGTCTAACTGGAGTTCATAACTTTCCTGGTGCTTTATGAGAGATTTTCTCACCTCATGAGATTGTCAACGACTCTAGGTTGAGAGATAATTAAGTGGAGAAATGTGGGGAAGGTTTGCTCCATTTATAACTTAAGCGGGTCATGCTTAAGATGGATGATTTTAGGAGTAGATTGTGATGGACGTTTTAAAGCAAAATTATTGGGCGGCATAGAACCAAGTTTAATGATCTCGAAAATCGCGGTTATTTGCTCCAAGGGATAATTTATTTGTTACCCTAATCAATAGATGCAGTTGGATAGAGCGGCTTGACTATAGCGACTAGTACCCCTAGGCGGAAGTCAGGAGTCATGTATAGACGCAATATCTGGCTTCTGTCAAACTTCTGTTGTCATGCCTAGGTACAACTGATTTCAAGGGTTGGTAAAGTTACGCCATGCTGTGCTAAGGAACAAAAGAGTGCCATTGATACTGAATCGGCTTAAATCTCTAATGAGTTGAGGACTGAATTAAGTCTATGCTATAAATAGAGTCTTTGAAATCTTATTGGGTGGAGTAAATCGAGTAGAATGAAACAAGTGGGAACTCATCTGGTCGTTGACGCATGGGAAGCGCCTGAAGACCTTCTCAATGATCCTGAGGGAATTCGCCGCGCCTTAATTGATGCGATTTCTGTTGGAGAAGGCACTCTAATTGATTTATGTGTACACCAGTTTAGTCCCCACGGAGTCACGGCGACAGCGACATTGGCGGAGTCTCATATTGCCATCCATACCTGGCCCGAACATGGTTATTTTGCCGCTGATTTATTTTTTTGCGGGTGCGGTAAGCCAAAGGAAGCCATGAAACTGCTACAAACAGCGCTCCAAGCTAAGCAGGTGCGAATGAGAGAAATTGTACGCGGTTTTGAGAATATGCCGGACATTCAGGAGCGAATTGAAGAGTCAGTCTATCAGATGGTGAGTTGATATCCTCCCCCACTAAGCCCTAATTAGGTATAGTGGGGGATTACGAGGTTAGGTAGAGTCACCCGGGAGAAAAAAACCATGTTCGAGACAATTATTGTGTTTGTCTTGGGTTTGACCCCCCCACTGCTTTCGATATGGGTGATGCATAGAGCAAAGGAACAAGCGCAAATCCGGTTAAGAAACTCGATTCAAGCATCAACAACGGCTAGGGTACTGCCAAGAAATCCATTACCGCCTGATCAGTATTATCTGGAAGGGGTTGGTTATTTAATTGGTGATATTACCTGTCGATTTAATGCTCGTTCGGCTTATATCCGCTGTGCGGTTAATCCGTTAGGTCCTTGTGATAACTGTTGCGATTACCAACCCAGGGAATCTTAAATCAATGTTTCTCTCGAAAGTAAGCGGTAGCCAATTGAGTGATGCCTTGAATTTCACTTAAATCAGGACTCTGAATTTGACTATCCATTCCTAGCCAGAGCAGATATTCAATATTACCCGCAGGACCCGTAATAGGTGACCAGGTTAAGCCTTGATAGACCCAACCTAAATTCTGGGCAGCTGGTAAAATTTGGGCGATCGCGCCAGCCTGATCCTTAGGATCGCGCACTACGCCCTTTTTGCCAACCCGTTCTCGTCCCACTTCAAACTGTGGCTTCACCAGTAACACCACCTCACGCGGCGCTTGTAGCAGGTTCCACAAGGCTTCTAGGATTTTTGTCAGGGAAATAAACGACACATCGACAACCCCTAAATCTGGATAAATCTCCTCCTTATCCTCCTCGTCTATTCCGAGGGGTTCTCCATATAAATCAGCAGGTTGCAAATAGCGTAAATTTGTGCGTTCCTTCAAAATCACCCGGTCATCATTTTGCAATGTCCACGCAACTTGTCCATACCCTACATCAACACCGTAAACCCGTTTTGCCCCCTTTTGCAGTAAGCAGTCGGTAAAGCCTCCCGTGGAAATACCGCCATCTAAGCAAATACGTCCGGCTACCGCTATACCAAATTCGTCTAAGGCTTTGACTAACTTTTCCCCACCTCTAGAAACATAAGGGGATTTTTGATTAATTTTAATCTCGGCGGTTGTCTCTATTTCAGTTCCCGGTTTATCAACAAGCTGCTGATTAACCCGCACTTCTCCCGCCAGAATCAGCCGTTGTGCCTGTTGTCGGGATTCGCATAAGTTAAGGTCTACTAATAAGGTATCTAGTCGTTGTTTCAAAGTAAGGGTTTGAGGCTTGTTAACATTTATTAGTATAGTGTAAAAGATTGATGTCCAGGTATAGCAGTGAACAGTTAACAGTTAACAGTTAGCAGTGAAAATACTTACTAAATCCGGTTTTATAGAATGGTGATATAACCGTTCCTCATTCCCCAGATCCAAAGCACTGGTCGCTTCGTCCAGAATAGCGTACTTGGGTTGGTTCAGCAGCAACCGGAAGTCAGTGCTCTGGGATACCTCATTGCATAAGTCCCTGACAGTGAGAGATACAACCCAGTATTAGATATCGATCTGCTGCTGTCAGGTGAGCTATGCATCCAACTAACGATCCTTCTGCTTATTCCACAACCCACTCTCCTTGTACCTCTGTTCCCCTTGATTTGTTCAAAAGTGGACAGTTGCTGGCGATTAAACCTGACTGTCGGGGAGGCTTAATTATCCAAAAACGGTTTTATGCTGATTTTGTCGGTCCCGGTGCTGCTGTGGGAAGTAGTTTTGATGTTGATTGTACGTCAGTGTATGCCATTGGGGCGGTTGAATTTTATGCACCTGCCACATACACTGAACGCCAGCAAGCGTTTCAGAAACGCCGGGAATATTGCGAAACGTTACAATCAATTGTGGTCAGACCTGCTCCCCTCGATCGCGCCACGACCATCTTGCATCAATTATCTCTCTGGTTGGATGCTAATCTGATTGCTGAAATTCCCTCGGCTTGGATTGCCGAGTTAGCCGGAGTGTTGACAAAGACTATAATGATTATTCGCCAACCACGTCCAACTAATCCGGCGGAAAGATTAAATATTCATTAAATTTCTCAGCCAGATTATTTAATTTAACCCAAAAGTATGAGGTAGATTGATCCATTCCAAGTGATCATGGCATCGTTACCGTAGTTTGGGAGTTTCGCAATGCCTGGATTTTCTGTAAGTTGTACCCTCTCCGAATTAATTTCTTTAATTTTTTGTGCGGTTGTTGGCACGGGAATAATATTTATGGGATACTTTTTGGCATTATCTGTCGTCTAAGGGAACAATCTCACCCATTCCGGTGGGATGGTGTTGTTCTCAAGGGTTAACTATGAGTCGTCGGTCAAGTTCTTATGCGGTTATCGTCACACTGACGGTTATAACTGTACTGTCAGTTATCGTAACCAATGTGCCGCGATCGCTCTCTGTATCCCCCAATCCTGGCAATGCTACTCTCATCGCCGCTACGCCGACTCAACCATGGCAAGATGCCAAGTTATTGCGTAATATTAAGGGACATGCAGACGCCGTAGGTGCGATCGCAATTAGCCAAGATGGACAATTCCTCGCCACGGGTAGTGATGATCAAACGATTAAATTCTGGAACCTAAATACAGGTCAACTATTGCGGACACTTTCTGGACATTCGGATCAAGTTACTGCTCTCGCCATTAGTCCAGATGGAGAAAAATTGGTGAGTGGAGGGGGTATTGAGGACGGTTCCATTAAACTCTGGAATCTGAAAACAGGGGAATTAATTAAGACTTTTCAGAAGAAAGAAGGGATGATTCCATCCCTGGCAATTAGTCCAGACGGACAAATTCTAGCTAGCGGAAGAAGAGGAGAGGGTTTAGGTTTTGTATCAGAAATTGCCCTCTGGAATTTAAAAACAGGCGAACAACTGCTTCAATTTGAGATTGAAAATTTAACCCTGTCTCTTGCGTTTAGTCCCAATGGAGAACTCCTTGCCAGTGGTTCTGAGGACGGTACCATTCATCTATGGAATTGGCAGAGTGGCGAAATCCTGCATATTCTCCAGCATCCTCAGTCTTTAAGGGCTTTGGCGTTTAATCAGGATGGAAAAGTTCTGGTGAGTGAGAGTTTTGCCGAAACCGTTAATGTTTGGAATCCCGAAACTGGGGAATTAGTTTCGACACCAGTGGAAAATCCTAAACCTGTGTTTGTCAATGCCTTGGCGCTGCATCCGTCGGGTAACATTTTAGCCAGTGCCTTAGGTCCTTATGGCAGATTAGGGTTATGGAATCTGGAATCTGGTGAGTTGATGACGATGTTGGAAGGGTTTTCGGGTTCGATTTTCTCCCTCGGCTTTAGTCATGATGGACAGATATTGGTGAGTGGAAGTAATGATGGCGCGATCGCGATTTGGGGAATAGGCGATCAGTAGGAGTTGGGTTCCAACATTCCTGAATCGTGCTAGTGCAAGAAGGCAGAAATAACTGAACAGCTAATATCTCCCCCCGCTTCCCCTGCTGCCTCTGCTCCCCCTGCTTCATCGTATCTACGAAGCTGCTCAAGTATTTTTGCCAAGCTGCACTAGCGATCGCGGTCAAACAGCTTGGTTGATTTGGCGTGTATCGAATTATTATGATGGTAAAGACTTTAAGCAACGTGTTATGGCAATCAAATACCGAATCGAGCAAAATCATCCGCCTCGTTCTCCTAGAGAAAGCTTGCCTACCATGTACGATTTACCGAGTGAAAATCCGGAGGAACCTGGTTTGCCTGACGAATTTCATGATCTTCAACCCGAACTATTGCGCGTAACGTTTCATCCGGCTAACTACCCACCTGAGCAAATATTTTGCGGTAGTGATATGAACCTTTACTACGATGCGCGTCACCATTATTGGTATAAACGACCCGATTGGTTTGGTGTGGTGGGCGTATCAAGACTTTATGATCAGGAGGATTTACGGTTAAGTTATGTGATTTGGCAAGAAATGGTGCGTCCGACAGTGGTGGTGGAATTATTGTCACCGGGGACGGAAAAAGAAGATTTAGGTAGAAGTACACGCCTGAGTAGTGAACCCCCGACAAAATGGGAAGTCTACGAGCAAATTTTAAATGTCCCCTATTATGTGGTGTTTGACCGCTATACGGATCGATTAAGAGGGTTTGCACTTACGGCTGGTTTTTACCAAGAGTTGGAGTTAACCGAACCGAGGATTTGGATACCCCAATTGGAATTAGGTTTGGGATTGTGGTCGGGAGAGTACGAAGGGATTAATCGTCTATGGTTACGTTGGTACGATGCTGAAGGGAATTGGATTCTCACCCCAACTGAACGGGAAGCGATCGCCCAAGAACAACTGCAAGCTGAACGACAACGCGCTGAAGCCGAACGAGTGCGATCGCAGCGTCTTGAAGAACTGTTGCGTTCCCACGGGATCGATCCAAATAGTTGATGTGACATCCTCCCACACTAACCCTAAAAGGGTATAGTGTGGGCTTCCTTTGTCGTAGTCAAAAGGCTACGCTTGGGGCGTTTTATAGTGGGGAATATGCCCAGCCCCACTCTCTTGATATTGATCGCCGCGTTCCAATCTCTGTCTAGAATCAATCCACACAAACACTCATGTACTCGGATTGATAAATCCTTTTGAACTAGGAGATCGCAACAAGAGCATACTTGACTCGTGTTATGAGGTTTCACTTTCACCACTAACTTACCAGCTTTTGCAGCTTTGTAAATGAAAATTGAGAGGAATTGACCCCAGCTAGCGTCATTAATTGACTTGTTTAAACCTGATTTTGCTGATTGTCCATTGGGTAAATACTTGCCATTCGCATCCTGTTTTGGCTTGTTTTTTCGGGATAAGTTAGCGGACTTGATATCCTCAACAAAGAACACTTGTTCATCACGACTTACCAGTTGATTAGCCGACTCATAATGGAATTGTTTCCGCTTCCGTTGTAGCTTTTGATGATGCTTAGATATCTTTTTTGCCAATTGGCGCCGTGATGCTGATTTGTGCGGCTTTTTGTCCTTGCGATTTTGAAGCTTGGCTAGTTTGTCCTCTGACTTGCGATAGTGCTGTTGAATAGTTTCAACGGTTCCATCGGATGCTGTCCAGAATTTCTCTAAACCAACATCTAGCCCTAACGAGTTTTCTTCATTTGCCTGTATCTCTGGTGGAGTCAGACTAGGGATCGTCTTATCCTCTAGCAATAAAGTCACGTACCATCCATCTGCTTTGTGAGAGACTAGCCCCGTTTTAATAGTAAATCCTTCTGGAATAGGGCGATGATAAATAACCTTAACCTGACCAATCTTAGGTAGATTTATTTGAGCAATGTCTCGTCTGGCTTTCCCGTTTTTACGCTTATGGGGATTGGGCGAAACCGTTAGACAGTCTGCCTTAAGCTGAGGCAAACAAAATGTCCTGTAACGCTTGACCGACTTAAATCGAGGCTTACCGCTTCTCTGTTTTTTAAAGTCACCCTTGATAAACCGGTTGAAGGTATCTTCTACTCGTTTAATTGCTTCCTGGATAACCTGAGAATGAACACCTTTGTATAACGCGTCATGAGACTCCCTTGACCAATGGTTAGCGCGTTTTGACTGTAGTATGTTGGTTGGTCTTTAAGTTCTGGTAGTAAGTGATATAGATTGAGCAAGCATTGACAGGTGAGCGGTTACACTCCCACCAGTTAAATCGCTCCTCTAGCATTAAATTGTGTATCCGGCACAACTTGCACAGCCATTCGTTTAGCTGTTTTGACTGTTGCTTATTTGGCACAATTCGATATTGGTAACTTGTCTTGAATGTGTCTTTGCTTCGCTTCACCTTCTATCACCTCCCACGACAATTATACTACTCTTGCAGATAAAGATTCAGAGTGAAAATAATTTTCTCTTCACTGGCGATTCATCTCAACGCCAAATCCTAGATTATGGCGTGAGGCTTCTCGCCAGATCAAGCTAAGCTCTTAATCTTCCTCGTAGTACACAAAACTTTACTATTTGGAGAACAGGGGATCAGTAGGGGTTTGGTTTCCAAACCCCTTGGTTTCCAAACCCCTGAATCGTGCCTGTGATAGAGTAATGAGTAAATCGGATGATTCACGCGATCGCACAATTCCCTCGTGTCTAATTCCTTCGGGAAAGCCAAAATCCAAGGATTACTCTATGATTTTGACCGGGATAGGTTGAGAAACTCGACCGGGGAAAATGCTCAAGTCTTTTTAAATGCCCTACAATCGGTCAATCCTGCCCTCACTGTATCCCAAGCCTATCAAATAGCTGCGGAGAGGGGGAGACACGGGGACGCGGGGATAAATAGTAACCCGTAAAACTCGCTTTGATAGTTGGCTAGTTAGCTTGGGGTGAGAATGGTTTCTTTGCCAAACATTCGTCCAAAATTCACCACCACTCTGCCCTTTATACAAGTCGCGATCGCGCCTACTATATTTTGTCCTATTTATTCTATCTAAGGATTGAATACCGATAGAGTTTTGATTAAATAATACACCTCCCCGTTAACAGCGGTGGGTTACGGCGGATTGTTCATTAAATGGCTATCGCTTCGGTTTAAATCCCCGCCTAACCCACCCTACGTTTTTGAGATCCAAGTATTTACTCCTAGTCTCTTTTTGTCTCTTTTTTTTTGAGACAAAGGGGTTGTTATTTTAATTGTTTTGTTATAACATTGCAATAAGCAACTAATACACCTAACCAAACACAAGAAAAAGAACCAAATGAAACCTTTACCCCCTCGATTTTACAAATCCCCGACCGCTGAAACGACAGCCCAGCAAGCGTTAGCGGAATTTGGCATGACCCAACTCCTCTCTCTAATCAAGCACTACCGCGACATTGACTTCGATGCATCGCAAATGCACCTAACCGATGCAGAAGTGAATGCGATCGCGAAACTATTTATCCAGGAGTTGACGCGAAGCATCGACGGAAAACTCATCGCTGGCGCCTTAAACGCCCTGCGTCATGGTGAAGAGATGGAGACTCAACACTTAGTTGGGGCGGGTTTAGTTACATCTGGGGAAAAAAGAAACGATAATAGTGAAACCCGCCCCTACACACAATTCAACACTTTGCCAATTCCTACTCCTCGTTACCAAGAAGGCGATCGCGTTGAGTGGAAAACCAATAAAACAGACTGGGGCGTAATTCTGGGACGCTTTTATGACTACAACCACCATCACAATCAGTGGATGGTTTACTACATCATTCAACTTTCCCCGGATTCTCCCAGTGCTGCTTGGGTAACCACGGATACGGCGTCTGAAGCGGATTTAGAAAAAATGCCGGATACCGTTGAACCAATAGAAAATAATGGCAACCCCTATCGTTATCCCACCCATTTTCCTGGTGCGATCCAATCCCAATCTGTGCGTAGCTCAACTGGACGCTATAATCCCCGTCGCCGACACAATCTCCGCCCGATCAACCAGCGGGAAAAATACATTATTGACCTTTATTGTTACTGTGAATTAGGGATGACGCCAAGGCAGTTTTATAGCAAATGGAATGTCACGTATGAGCAACTGTCTCATATCTGTTCTCGTTCCCTGGGGACAGTGCAGTGTTGGTTCAAACGAGGTAAAGGATACTACCCCCCTCAACCCGTGGATTTGCGCCATCTGGCAATCCTGGATTTTTTGTTAGAGCATTTTGAAGAGATACCCCAATCCCTGATTAAGTTGCTGTGTTCGTCTTGAGAATTTGCCACGTTTCAGGGCGCACGATAAGCGATGTCATTTGTCATTTGTTGATTGTTCATTGTTCATCAGTAATCCTCTTCCCCCTCTCCCCATCTTCCCCTCTCCGCGTCTCCGCGTCTCCCCCTCTCCGCGTCTCCCTCAACTTCCACCACTGCCTAAAATGACTAAACTCAATAATGTTCCACTATTCCAGAGACTGTGAACAATCATGGGAGCCAGCAGATTGCGCGATCGCGTGTACACGATTCCTAATACAATGCCTAATGTGGCTAAGGGGAGGACTTCTGACAAACTCAGGTGCGCGATCGCAAAGACGAGACTACTGGTGACAATGGCTCCCCAAACAGGCATATAGCGGGTTAACGACGGTAATAAAAACCCTCGGAACATGAATTCCTCAAATAGGGGTGCAGCAATGCAAGCCGTGCTAAAAAATATCACGATAGCAACTGTATCCTGTCCTTCTAGCACCAGAGAAAGAATCGGATTACTCCCCCCTTGTCCCTGCCATAATTTCTGGTTCAGGAGTGAGACTAAAATCACCAGGGGAAGCGCCACAAGATAGCCACCTAATCCAAAAATAATCCCTTTTTTGCGGAATTTAATCCGAAACCAATCCTCTGGCAAGGGTAAAAAATCCTTGATCGAAAGGTAAAGGACTCCCAATCCTCCAGCCGCTAGCACAATGTAAGTCATTAAAACATAGAATGCCTGCATTCTTACCGTAAAACTAGCCGGATTCAGATTGAACAAGCTGAGGACAAGAGGCAGGATAAACAGAGGTAGGAGGATTTGACCGATAAAGAAAAAGCCCAGAATCAAGACTTGCCAAATCATTTCTCCATCCCAAGGCGTATCCCACCGGATAGTGCTGTTAGTGGCGAGGAGCGATCGCTCTCCCTGAAGTAACCACTGACCCAGCAAAAATAACAAGAGTCCCACCCCGACAAGACCGCCTATTCCGGGAATGGCACTAATTAGAGTTAACTTGACTAGGGCTTGTTTTGCTCTCTCTTTCTCTTGAGCTTGTAAGGACACTAAGGCATCTTGACGCTGTTGCAATTGATAAAGCTGGAACAATGCCCGATACTGGAACCAACTATCTAAATTTTGTTGAATTTTTGACTCCGCATCGGGTAAAATTCGAGGCGAATCACTCCAAAGACCTGCTAATATGGCGGCAGTTTTGGCGGATGGCGTCGTTGCTGGAGCGGTACTTTCGACGGTTTCTTGCTCAATCAACTCATTCCACGTCTGAATCGCCATCTCTGTTCTACCCTGTTGAGCTTGCAGCAGTCCCAACCGCACATTCAGTTCATCAATAAGTTGTTCTGTCTGAGAAAATGACTTTTGCAACTGCTTTCGCTGCTGAGAGGTCATCGGAGCCTCGTCAATGGGAGCGATTTGCATTTGCGGTTTAGCCAGCTCATCACCGATAGATGTCGTTACATCAGGGTTTGAGGACAGTTGTCCCAGTTTAGCGATAATTTTCGATTGAGTTGTCTGAGCTGTTTCCAGGACTTGTTCATATTGCTCTTGGGCATTTTTAAACGGATTATTACCGAGTAATGCATTCCGCGCCGCCGTTAAATCCTCTTCTCCTTCTGTTGCTAAACTCTGACCTTCGGCAGCATGGAGTAATAAATTGGTTTGGTAAAGTTCTAAGCGACTTTGAATTTGAGGCTGACCCCAGCTTTCAACCAAAGAAAGGCTGACTTGTAATAGTACCGCCACCGTCAGCACGGCTAAAATTAACCGTTTAAGCACTAACCCAGTATTCATGAACCCCCCCCAAAAAAGTAATCAGTCATAAGTCATAAATAATAAGTCATAAGTTCTAACGTTATAAAAAAATATTTAGTAACAAAGCTCACTGTTTTTGTTTCAGACGTAATCTGTCACATTCTGGCTTTTCAGGGGAACTCTTGAAACCCTGTTGATAAGGAAGATACACAATAAAAATTGACGTCTTCCCCAGCTCCCAGACGTAGCATGCTACGTCTCTACATGCTCCCAGACGTAGCATGCTACGTCTCTACATGCTTCCCCGCCTTTTTGCACAGCAGGTGAGCGGTTAAACTAAAAATGACCCTGATCTTTGAAGATGCCCCAAGGATGCTACCAGCATTGGGGTTAATCTGGCTACTATTCATAAAATTGGTTACATAGGAGCAAAAGGATTGACTACTCGCGTCATTATTGTACGGCACGGTCAGAGCAGCTATAATGCCCAGCAACTCATTCAAGGACGCTGTGATGAGTCCGTGTTAACGGAAACAGGGGCTGATGATGCCCGTAAGGTGGGTGCTGCCCTCAGTAGCTTGAGCCTTGATGCTGTTTATTGCTCTCCTCTCCAACGAGCGAAGCAGACCGCAGAGGTCATTCTACCTTATTTATCTGGCTCACCCCCTCTTCAACCATCAGAAAACCTGATGGAAGTCGATTTACCCTTGTGGGAAAAAGTGGCTAAATCCGACGCCCGGAAAAAATTCCCGGAAGATTATCGGTGCTGGAAAGAACGCCCGGAGGACTTCTATATGGAAATCACTACGTCGGAGGGAACCCGGAAGCATTTTCCTGTCTTGGCACTTTATCAACAAGCGCAGCAATTCTGGCAAGAGATTCTACCCCGTCACCAAGGTGGCACGATTTTAATCGTGGCACACAATGGTATTAACCGCTGTTTGCTGAGTAGCGCTTTGGGTATTTCTCCCGCCCGTTACCAGTCCGTCTTACAATCCAACTGTTGCATTAATGTTCTGAATTTTACGGGGGGTTGGGGTGAACCCGTGCAATTAGAGTCTCTCAATCAAACCTCTCATGTCGGTACGCCGTTACCGACGCCTCGCCCCAGTAATCGGGGGTTGCGTCTGCTGCTGGTACGTCACGGGGAAACCGAGTGGAATCGTGTCTCCCGCTTCCAAGGCGGGATTGATGTGCCGTTAAATGAAAATGGGCGTCAACAGGGACAGCAGGTGGCTGAGTTTCTTAAAGATATTCCGATTGATTTTGCTGTTACCAGTCCGATGTTACGTCCCAAGGAAACGGCTGAATTGATTCTCCAGTATCACAGTGGTATTACGCTAGAACTTGAAGACAAGTTTCGCGAAATTAATCATGGACTGTGGGAGGGAAAATTAGAGTCAGAAATTAACCAAGAATACGCCGATTTATTGCATCAATGGAAAGTAGACCCAGCTACCGTACAAATGCCTAATGGTGAAAATTTAAACCAAGTATGGGAGAGGGCTACAGCCGCTTGGGATAGGATGATTCAGGTCAAAGCTGGAATGGCTGATTCAGAACTCAAGACGGGTTTAGTTGTTGCTCATGATGCGATTAATAAAGTCATTCTTTGCCATGTCTTGGGATTGAGTTCAGAATCATTCTGGAGTATTAAACAAGGGAATGGTGGTGTGAGTGTGATTGAATATGGTCAAGGGTTAGAGAAGTTACCTGCTGTCCATGCGATGAATATTACCACTCACCTTTCTGGAGATATTTTTGACCGAACGGCGGCAGGGGCGTTATAGCAGTAGACACATCGATTAGGACTTTCGTCACCATTGTTCCAGACGCGCCATGGCGCGTCTCTAAATAAATGATGTGTCCTAACAGCTCTTTGACCAGAAAAAAGTTTTATGTGTAGGGGCGGGTTTTACTACTATCATTTTTTTGTTCACCCTAATGTCACTAAACCCGCCCTGTCTAAATGACAAATGACAAAAACCATGTTTCAAACTAACCCGCCTCAAGACCCGAAAAAAGTTTTGCCGACAATGTATGATCTCAAGAGTGAAGACCCAGAGGAACCTGGTTTGCCTGACAAATATCACCTCCTACAAGCGCGTTTCCTTGAAGATACTTTATCCCCTCCCAACTACCCAACTGATCGCATTTTTGTTGCCAGCGATTTGAATCTTTACTACAATCCACGTCAAACCAATTGGTATAAACGCCCTGACTGGTTTGCGGTGGTGGGGGTTGATAGACTTTATGAACAACGGGATTTACGAATGAGCTATGTGGTGTGGCAAGAAGAAGTGAATCCCTTTGTCGTGGTAGAACTGATTTCACCAGGTACTGAAAAAGAAGACTTGGGACAAACGCTGCGGGAAGCAAATCAACCGCCGACAAAGTGGGAAGTCTATGAACGTATTTTGCGCGTTCCCTATTACATCGTGTTTAATGGTCGCACGAACCAGCTAAGAGCGTTTCAGTTAATGGGTAGTCGCTACACCGAGTTAGACGTTAGTGAACCGCGTGTGTGGATGGACGATATTCAGCTAGGGTTAGGACTGTGGCAGGGTTTCTATGGGGAATGCGATCGCACCTGGTTGCGTTGGTATGATGCACAAAGCAACTGGATTTTGACTCCCTCAGAGCGAGAACGGCAAGGCGTTGAACGAGAAAGACGACGGGTAGAGAGATTGGTAGAACAATTGCGATCGCTTGGGGTTGAACCCGATTTTGATGTGGAGGTTTAGTTGTCTTCGTTATCTGCCTTGTCTCCACCAAAATGTCAGTATTCAACCGGACATGATATGACGAATGAACAAAGTTAAGAAAAAATAAGTTCTCACCTCTGGAGGAGAGGCTGCGGATTTTTTCAAAGTTTGGCAGTATAAAGAATAGGTATGTGCTGCTAGTGCAGTGTGACGGCAATAGTCCTACAGTTGATCAAGAGGAGAGAGAAAAAGCATATAGCATAAACTTTACAGCCTTGGAGTTAGTTTGTTCCAGCTACAGCCTGCGCCCTACCCAATTATTATGCAGCCTGACATCACCGCCATTACCTTACCTGCTTTAGAGCATTTTATTGACTATCATCCCCTTACGATTGAGGCTCAAGCAACTCTAGTTGAAGCGATCGCTCTGTTAAATCAAGGACAATCCTTGTCGGCGTACCAGTCTGGGCAAATTGCCAAAGAACCCGAACGTTCACATCGCTGCGTCTTGGTGACCGAAAACTCGGCGTTGATCGGGATAGTGACAACGCGAAAACTGATTGAACTAATGCTGGCTGGGGTGAATTTTCAGGACACCCAGGTGGCTGATGTGATGATGCGATCGCCTGTTACTTTAACCCTCTCTGAGTCCTGTCATTTGTTTACGGCTTTATCCCTTTTCGAGAGCTATTCGATTGATCATCTCCCGGTTTTGGATAAGACAGGTAAACTTATTGGGCTGATCACAGAAAATAGCATTTGTCAAGGGCTACCTGAGCTAAATTTACTTAAGTCGCAATCGGTGGCGGCGACAATGACGACTCCTGGGCTAAACGTTTCGTTGACTACTTCTATTCTGGACGTGGCACAACAGTTGATTAAGACTCAGGAAACTTGTGCTGTATTGATTCAGGAAACGGTAATCGGGGATGAAACCAATGGGAGAAGGTTTAAAAAGAGTGCGATCGCGTCGCCCTTATCCTCAGTTTCTGCCCATTCCTTACCAGTCGGACTAATTACAGAACAGGATTTAATCCACTGTTTACAGCTCTCTGTATTCGGACTTGACTTGTCAAAAACACCCGTGTCTATGGTGATAAAAAAACCGCTGTTGAGTCTCCATCCGGATGATTCCATAAAGCAGGGACTTGAACAGATGCGGCAAGTCGGACAAACCCCTCAATTAGTTTACCAATCTCCGGAAAATCTTCTCGGCATTTTCACCGCAACGGACATCATTAAAGCGCTGAATCCTCTGGCGCTGCTGAATCAAGTTGAGCAATTACAGCAAACAATTAATCAACAAGCCAACCAACTGCAGCAAACCCTTAATGACTTAAACCAAGCGGAAACGACTGTGGAAACAAGCCATCAGCGTTTGCAGTTGATTCAGACAATAGCCAGCAATCCCACATTGAACGGGAAAGACTGGCAAACGGAATTCAGTGAGTTGACAGAAGTCCCTTCAGCATCCCGTTGTCTTCCCTCCTCTTCATTAGTGGAAACTCCCGGCGATCATGCAATGGAGCCACCTCAGGTTGCCCATATTGTCAAAACCGCGACAGAACGGCTGGAATTAATCCTCCGCGCCTCCCAGGATGGATTTTGGGACTGGAATATGATTACTGGGGACATTTATTTCTCTCCCCGATGGAAAGAAATGTTGGGTTACGCCGATTGGGAATTGCCGAATGAATTGGCGTCTTGGGAGAAGGTGATTTTTGAGGAGGATCGGATTGCCGCGTTAAAACTGATTGAAGATTATAACAGTGGGAAAGTCTCTCGTTTCCAAGCCGTCCAACGCTTCCATCATAAAAACGGCTCGACTGTTTATATTTTGTCCCGGGCAATTCACCAAAAAGATACCGCCGATCGAGTAATCCGCATGGTGGGAACTCATACCGATATTACCGATCGCAAACAAGCCGAGGCAACCCTACAAGCCGAGTATTCCTTTAAAACCCAACTGATCGAACGGATGGGAGAAGGCGTGTGTGTCTGCCATAGTATTGAGACGTATCCCTATATCCGCTTCACAGTTTGGAATCAGCAGATGGTGGAGATTACCGGTTATACCGTTGATGAAATCAACCGTCGAGGCTGGTATCAGACATTCTATCCCGATCCGAAACAACGAAGCCAAGCCGTTAAGCGAGTTGCTCAAATGCAACGTGGGGAGGATTTAGTCGCTGAGGAATGGGATATCGTTCGGGCAGATGGCAGCCACCGTATTTTATCGATCTCCACATCCAGAATTGAAACCTCAGAGAATCAGACTCATATCTTAGCCTTAATTCAAGATGTGACTGAACGCTTGCACTCGGAAACCGCGTCGCAGCAACAAGCCGAACGGGAACGGTTAATTCGAGCGATCGCGCTGCGGATTCACCAGTCGTTGGAGTTGGAGGATATTCTCCATACCACGGTGACTGAAGTGCGGCACTTCCTGCAAACAGATCGGGTGTTAATTTATCGCTTCAATCCCGATTGGAGTGGTGTGGTGGCTGTTGAGTCAGTGGAATCAGAAACGTTATCCATGTTGGGACAAACCATTTATGATCCCTGCTTTGGCGAGAAGTCGGCGGTGCGGTATCAACAGGGTTATATTAATACCCTGGAAGATACTCACACGGCAGATATTGCCACCTGTTATCGAGACTTTTTAGCCGATCTTCACGTCAGGGCAAACCTAGTCGTCCCAATTCTACAGGGAAGCCAATTATGGGGGCTACTGATTGCCCACCATTGTCATCATCCTCGCCATTGGCAAACCGTTGATATTGATCTGCTGCAGCAATTAGCCACCCAAGTCGCGATCGCGATTCAGCAGTCTGAATTGTATCAGCAGTTATCCACTGAACTGGTGGAACGCAAACAGGCGGAAACCGCCCTCCGACAGCAAGCCGAACGAGAACGATTAATTAGTGCGATCGCCCGTCGCATTCGTCAATCGCTGCACTTAACCGAAATTCTGAACACGACAGTAACGGAGGTGCGGCACTTCCTGCAAACAGATCGGGTGTTAATTTACCGTTTCAATCCCGACTGGAGTGGCGTAGTCGAAGTCGAGTCTGTCGCCGTGAAAGAGTTATCAGTATTGGGACGCACGATTTTTGATCCCTGCTTTGGTGAAAAGTCAGCGGTGCGTTACCAAAAGGGTGATATTCACACCCTAGAGGATATCCACACGGCTAATCTGGAGTCCTGTTATCGTAACTTTCTTGCCAATTTACAGGTAAGGGCAAATTTAGTCGTACCGATTATACAGGGACAAAAATTGTGGGGTTTACTGATTGCCCACCACTGTAATCAGCCGAGACATTGGCAGCCTCAAGAGACAGAGTTGCTGGTACAACTTGCCACGCAAGTCGCCATTGCGGTACAGCAATCGGAACTCTATCAACAAGCCCAAGCCGATTTAAGCGAACGCCAACAAGCAGAAACCGCATTACAACAGCAACTCCAGCGCTCATTACTGCTCAAACAAATCACCCAAGACATTCGCCAAAGTTTAGACGCCCAACAAATTTTTCAAACTACGGCTACTCAAATTGGTCAAGCCTTTCGCGTCAACCGTTGTGTAATTCACACCTATGTTGCTTCACCCGCCCCCCAAATCCCGTTTGTTGCTGAATATTTAGAACCGGGTTATTCCTCCATTCTCACTGTCAAGATTCCGGTGGCTAACAATCCGCACATTCAACAGGTATTAGCCGCCGATCGCGCGATCGCCTCTAACAATGTTTACGACGATCCCTTGTTACAAAATGCCACGGGAATGTGTGACCAGGTAAACCTGAAATCCATGTTAGTCGTTCGCACCTCCTATAAGGAAAAACCCAATGGGGTGATTTGTCTACATCAGTGCGATCAGTTTCGTCAATGGAGTAATGATGAAATTGAATTACTTGAAGCCGTTGCCGATCAAGTAGGAATTGCCCTTGCCCAAGCCCAACTCCTGGAACAAGAAAAGCACCAACGACAACAGTTAGCCGAACAAAACGTGGCGATGGAAAAAGCCAAACAGATCGCCGAAGCCGCCAACCGCGCCAAAAGTGATTTTCTGGCAACCATGAGTCATGAAATTCGCACGCCGATGAATGCGGTAATTGGCATGACGGGACTGCTGTTGGATACCCAACTGAGTCATGAACAAGCCGAATTTGCCGAAACAATCCGCAACAGTGGTGAAGCCCTGCTGACGATTATTAATGATATCCTCGACTTCTCCAAAATTGAGTCCGGCAAACTGGAGTTGGAAGAACAACCGTTTAATCTGCGAACCTGTATTGAAGAATCTCTGGATCTGCTAACGCCAAAAGCCGCAGAAAAGGCAATAGAACTGGCGTATCTGTTTGATCCTCACACCCCCAACACGATTCGCGGCGATATTACCCGACTACGGCAAATTCTGGTTAATTTACTCAGTAATGCCCTCAAGTTTACCCATCAGGGAGAAGTGACGGTTTCGGTTTCCTCTAAGCGGGTAAGTCCCCAGTCATTAGAGCAACTTTCTCATAGGACGAATAAAGAACAACAATATGAAATTTTGTTTGCCGTTAAAGATACAGGGATTGGCATTCCTCCAGATCGCTTAGATCGGTTATTTAAAGCCTTTAGTCAAGTCGATTCCTCCACCAGTCGCCACTATGGGGGTACAGGATTAGGGTTGGTCATATCCAAGCGATTAAGTGAAATGATGGGGGGTAGAATTTGGGTAGAAAGTGAAGTAGGGAAGGGTTCAATCTTTTACTTCACGATTGTTGCCCCAGTCTGTCACATTGATAATCTCAGTAATTTGGATCTCCGGCAACCTCAGCTTGAAGGCAAGCGGATGTTAATTGTGGATGATAATGCCACTAATCGCCGCATTTTAACTCTACAAGGTCAATCCTGGGGGGTGCTGACCCGTGCGGCTGAGTCGGGGGAGCAGGCATTAGACTGGCTACAGCAAGGTGAGACATTTGACTTAGCGATTCTGGATATGCACATGCCGGGAATGGATGGGGTTAATCTCGCCTCACAGATACGCCGACAGCCAGATGGTCAAGAGATTCCCTTGGTTATGTTAACCTCAATCGGCAAGCCAGAAAACAGTGGTCAACTGGATGAAGCCAAGTTTGCGGCGTTTCTGACTAAGCCGATTAAGCAGTCTCAACTCTACAATGTGCTGATGGATGTATTAGTCGGTCAACCTGTGAAAGTGCGGTCAACCTGTGAGATTTCACCGACGATTGATCCGTATATGGGTGCAAATATACCGTTGCGGATTTTGTTGGCGGAGGATAATGTGGTTAACCAACAAGTGGGATTGCATATTCTGGGGCGCATGGGGTATCGGGCGGATGTAGCCGCCAATGGCTTAGAAGTCCTCGAAGCATTGCACCGTCAGTCTTATGATGTGGTATTAATGGATGTGCAAATGCCGGAAATGGATGGTTTGAAAGCAACTCAGCGCATCTGCCAGGAGTGGTCCGCTGAAAACCGTCCTCATATCATCGCGATGACGGCTAATGCCATGCGAGGCGATCGCGAAACCTGTTTACAAGCTGGTATGGATGATTATATCAGCAAGCCGATTCGGGTTGAGGAACTGGTGCGATCGTTGCAGGGAGTGCCGAAAAAGGTACAAGAAACTCGGAGTTTCCAGAAGGCAGAAGCCAGAGAGCAGAGGCTCCAAGCAAAGAAGCAAGGGAGCAAGGTACAAGGAAATAATAACGGTTTAGACGGACATGATGTGATTGATGACCACGCTTTTCAACAACTGTGCGATATGGTCAAAGATGATCAAGTCTTAATCCAAGTGATTGATAGCTTTTTGGATGAAGGCGCTCAGTTGTTGGGGGTGATGAACCAAGCACTGGATTCACAGAAAACAAATACATTGTCACCTGAGACGCTAACCACTTGTCAACAGGCGGCTCACAGTCTCAAATCTACCAGTGGTACGGTTGGTGCAATTAACCTTTCTGAACTTTGTAAGCATTTAGAAACCATAGACATTGAAGATGAAACCGATAATCCACTGACGTTAACGAGTCGTCTATTGACACAAATCGATCAGGAATATGAACAGGTAAAGGTGGCGTTACAAAGCAAACGTCAGCAATTGAAGGAAAAGTGTTGATTGTGTAGGGGCGGGTTGAGGGATTTTAGTGTAGCTATAGATGATAACCTTTGTTATACCAAGTGGCATTCAAAGATATATAGAATATTTTTTTTCAAATAAAATTGATCAGAAACTTTCTCTCCATGGTTAGAAACCTTACAAAAAGTAACGTATGATTATTTTTAGTCAATCCATTTTTTCAGACAAGGGAGACAAGAAAGAGTTGAGCGGGTTAGCGTATTTCGGCTAACCCACTCAACTCATCAATTCTTAACCGCCAACAGCCGCCAAGGTAGTGGGTTCAGCAGGCGTAGCCTCTTGTTCTCCCAGACGATTGTGATACAGGCTGGCTAAACGCTGCTCATAGTCTGCCAACTCCTCTTCAATCTGAGTAAACAGCACCGTTGAGGTGGGATCGGTGAATTGTTTTCGCAGATTATAGGCATCGACAACACCCGTTTGAATGTCACCCAATGCATGGCGTAAAATTGATAAACTATCGCTGGGTTGCAGCCAATTTTGTAAGGCGGCGTAGGCATCTGTCGCCACTTCCGGAATCGATTCAAACGCCTGCAAATCTCTTAAGCGATTCTCCAGCATGATAATGTGATGCTGCTTATTTTCGATGATTTCTTGCAGTAGCGATCGCAACTCTAAATCAGAGGCTTTTTGGGCATAATACTCAAAGGCTTTTCGCCCATATCGTTCCCCGGCTAAGGCAGTATTCAATCCATTCACAATATCAAGCTTGCTACTCCCCCCCCAAGCTTCTGCCAATTGCCACCATTGAGCCGTCATATCCGTTTCATCGGGTAAGGCTTGATCCGGAATTCCTAAACCTAAGCGGGTGAGAATTGCCGTGGTAAATATTGCCAAATCACCAGGTTGACGAGAGGTAATCAGATTCCCATCCACGACTAAGGGTTCATCCACATAGTTAGCCCCCGCGTTGGTCATATCCTTACGAATCGAGAGAAATCCGGTGGCATTTTTGCCCTGAAGTAAATCCCCTTCAATTAACACTTGGGGACCATGACAAACCGCCGCGACGAGTTTATTCAACTCCATTGCCTTTTGCACAAATTGCACGGCATTGGGGTTATTTCGCATCGTATCCGGTGCCATTCCGCCGGGAATAATCACAGCATCGAAGGTGTCTGGACGGGTTTCGGTTACGGTACCATCAGGTTTAATCGAAACTTTGCCTTGTTTCCCCTGATAGGTGTCATTCATGCGCGAACCCAGAACCACAACCTGCGCCCCCGCTTGTTGCAGCGCTTGATAAGGAATTTTAAATTCGGCATCTTCAAACTTCTGGTCGATCAGAATGGCAACTTTTTTGGGCGTATTATCGGTTATCATCATTGGAATTGTTAACGACTTTATTACTTGATCGAAGGTAGAATTTTTCTGGGGTATTCTTTCAGCCACGAAAATTATACGGGCTAAACAGGTAGTATTGATAAGCATTTTCAGCTTAGGAATGACTCACAGAGATGTCATCCCTCAAAAGAAATAAATTAGGATTCGCTCTGGGGTAATAAACTGATCTGCCTGCGAAAGGCTAAGCTGTGAATGCGGATAGTCATATACAAGACAATATGGAACCTGAAAACATTAACAAATCTCAGTCCAACCCCCTATCAGAATCACACACACGTAAGGAAACCAACGAAATAGAACTGACGTATGAGGGACTGAGCGATCGCGACACGGCTGATGGTAGGCTGATTGAAGAATCAAGAACCCGTATGGCAAGCGGTGAACCCACCACGAGCGATGTTGATGCCAACCGCTACCAGGCAAAAGTCGTCGGTGAGGAAGCCGTTGGCGGTTTAACACCGACGCCCGATCAAAATGTGACCCAAGAGATGGAGCGAGCCGTTGGTGTCGAAGGCGCTCAAAAAGAACCGGTGCAAGTCACCAATAAGCTAGAACGACGGGATGAGCAGCGTTGGGAGTTAGATCCCAAGTCCTCTGAAGATTATCAAGAACACAGAAACTAAGATAGGTGGGGACAATTAAAGTTAACGGCGGGGATTGTCTTTGATCATTGGTCATTGGTTATTCTTCTGCCCTCTGCCTTGTCGCTATCAAAACGGGCGTGTGGACTCGGATTTAGGATTCGGCGCTAATCGTATGAATCTTGAGCAAGTTAGTCCCGCCTGAGACTTTTGCCGGAATCCCAGCGATAATTAAAATTTTATCTCCTTCTACCACTAAATTCCGTTTGAGTAACTGAGTTTGGGCTTGATTCACTAACTCTTCAAAGGACTCAACTTCTTGCTCGAGTAACAATGGTTTTACCCCCCAAACCAAATTCAAATTGTGGTAAACTTTCCGATTAGGAGTCAGAGAAATAACAGGGACTCCTGGACGCTCGGCGGCGGCTAGTTTGGCGGTGTGACCGGTACTGGTGAAAGCCGCAATACAGCGCAAATCCAGAATTTTATCAATCGTGTTGAGCGCTTCACTTAGGGCATTGGCTTCATTGGTTGCGGCTGGGGGATAGTTAACAAACTTAATTTCTGGTTCCACATCCGTGGCAATACGGGCTAGCATCGTCACCGCTTTCAGGGGATATTTACCCACGGCTGACTCCCCAGACAGCATCACCGCATCGGTGCCATCGATAATTGCATTCGCCACATCACTGGCTTCAGCACGAGTTGGACGGGGATTATTAATCATACTATCGAGCATTTGGGTGGCTGTGATTACCGGAATCCCCTTTTGGTTACAAATCCGAATAATTTTCTTTTGCAGAAACGGCACTTTTTCCGGACTCATTTCTACACCCAAATCGCCCCGTGCTACCATGATCCCATCGCTCTCATTGATAATGGCTTCTAAGTTCGCGATCGCCTGAGGTTTTTCGATTTTGGCAATCACAGGTAGGGATGAGGCATTGTGTTGCTGGAGAAATCCTTTGAGAGTACGAATATCTTCCGCAGAACGCACAAAGCTTAAGGACACCCAGTCAACCCCTTGAGCAATGCCAAATTCTAAATCTTGTTTGTCTTTGTCAGTCATTGAGGGTAGGCGATTTAGGCTCAATCCGGGCAGGTTAACCCCTTTACGGCTTTTGAGTATCCCCCCTTCGACAACTTGACATTTAACGGTATTGCCCTCAATGTCCTCAACCCGCAGTTCTAAAAGTCCATCATCCAGGAGAATCTGCACTCCAGGTTCTGCTTCTTGAGCCAGGTGGGGATAGTCGATAGCAACGGTTTTCGGTTGATGATTGAATTCAGAAACGGGAACTAAGGAAATGGATTCTCCTTGAACCAAGTTAAGTCCTGCATCGGGCAGTTTCCCGACTCGAATTTTCGGTCCTTGTAGGTCTTGGAGTAACGTAATCGGTGTATCTAATTCCTCTTCAATAGAACGTAGCAAAGAAATGGTGTGAGCATGGTCATCGTAGCTACCATGGGAGAAGTTTAACCGTGCTACATTCATTCCTGCTTGCACCATTTGCTTGAGAACGTCTGGTGAATTACTCGCCGGACCAATAGTGGCAACGATTTTAGTGCGATTACTTAGAGGTTTCATTATCAATTATCTCTAAATTGTGGTAGGGGCACGGCAATGCAGTGCCCTATTATTTATCTAATTCGGCAAGAAGACCCTCACTTGAGCGTGATGGGATGAATTGCCAGAGATGCTATAATCATCAAAATGGTTTGAATCCCCTCGGTGGGCGGTAGTGAAGGGCTTTTTAAGCGGCACCCTAGCACCGGAAAGTCTGCAAAAGTGGCAAAAAAGTTGGGTAGCGAAAACCAAGTAAAACATAGCGCAGTAAGTCTTCAACAAGGCTGAATGAATAAGAAAGAAACTTGGGAGTAATCCCCGTACCGTGGGGCGCACGGAAACGGTCGGTGAAAATCCGATAACGCTTGGAGAGTGAACCACCAGTGGGTACTAGATAACAAGTGATATTCTAGTAAGCTCGGTTCAGACATAATCGTGTAAGACCTTAGTAGGGGTAACCCAAAAGGGCAGTGATTAGCTCAAGAATCCCTCGCTTTTAGCGACGGGAGCGTCAACTCGTCCCGTCTATTTACGCTGGTTTCATGGTCACAATCCCATACGCATTCGTTGCCAGATAATCCTGGGCAGCCTGTTGAATTTCGTGAGCATTGACGGCTTGAATGCGAGCCGGATAATTTAGGGCTGGGGTTAAATCACCTAATTGGGAGTGATAATACCCATATAGACTGGTGCGATCGCTCGGTTTCTCATTACTAAAGGTAAAGCGATTCGCCACCTGGGTACGAATTCGGGCAATGTCCGTCGCTGCGACACATTCGGTTTGTAGCTGACGAATATGTTCCCCAATCGCCGCTTCCACAATGTCTAAGTTCTCTGTCGGAAGTTGGGCGGAAATATAAAATATCCCCTGTAGCTGCTGAGTCATATTACTCACCCCAATATGAGTCACCAGTTTACGGTCTTCGCGCAAATCTCGCACCAACCGCGACATCCGCCCCTGTCCTAAGATAGCGGCTAAAACATCTAATGGATAGGTACTCTCCAACTGTTTTAATCCCGGTACTCGCCAAACCATGACCAATCGCGCCTGCTGTAATGTCGAATCGACATATTCTCGGCGCACAATATCGGTAAACGGTGATTCTGGCTTATAGGTGAGACGGGAGGTATAGTCCGAGTCATGCTTAACCCCAGCTTGAGCAAATCCCTGCGCTACCGTTTCAATCAACTCGTCCACGGGTAAATTGCCCACGGCTACGGCTGTCATCGTCTTGGGTTGATACCAGGTGTTATGAAAATCCCGCATCTGCTGAGCGGTTAAGCTTTCAATCACAGAAGTCGGTCCAAGTACCGGGCGACGGTAGGGGAGATAGTCAAAGCTGGTTTCTAACGCCCGCCGAAAGGTGCGGCGACGGGGACTATCTTCCGAACGCCGAATTTCTTCTAACACGACTAACCGTTCCCGTTCAAAGGCGTCATCAGGAATCAGGGCATTTAACACCACATCCAGTTGTAAAGGTGCGAGTTGGGCAAAATCTTTGGGGGCTGTGGTGATGTAATAATGCGTGTAATCGTGACTGGTTGCTGCATTCGTCACCGCACCACGTTCTTCAATCAGCCGCTCAAATTCGCCACTGTTCAAGCGCGGTGTTCCCTTAAAAACCATGTGTTCGAGAAAATGCGCCATCCCGTTAATCGGGTCCGATTCAACGGCGGAACCCACATTCACCCAGACATTCAGGTTAACCGCATCGACAGGCATCTGTTCTGCCACAATGGTTAGACCATTGGGTAATGTCTCAATAGTTGGGGCATTTAGAGGTGGAGTTTTGAGCAGAGTTGAAGTCATCAGTCAATTACTCGCTTACTTTGCAGGTGTGCCATGTCTCTCTATCTTAATGGGTTTGTCCGATTCCATCCTGTATACAACTGATGCTTCCCGATTTGATAGAACTGGCGATTTATTTCCTAAGCTTATACCCTACTTACAATGAACTGATGTATGGCTCCCGGTTAGCAAGAGGAGGCGATTGAAATCGCTGCTACACAAACAAAGTCCGCCTGCGCGGACTGGGTTATAACGGGGGTAGCTAATCCGGATTTGGTATTAATTTTTATCGATTTTCAATTACTATACTCCTTACCTCAATCGCTTTTTATCTCTATTTTATTTCTTTGAAAAGACTGCCGAGAAGGGCGGGTTTTGCAATTAATAGTATCGGTGATGTCCAAATTTAAAGGCTAAACCCGCCCCTACAAGCGCTCTTATAGCAGTACCAAGACAGGTTAGGACATTTTTATCTGTTCCCTGTTCCCTCTTGAAATCAACTGATGTCCTTTCCGTACCTCGTAGCGCTATATGTGCTTCATTTTCTTGTCTTTAGACCGGGGAGGAACGCACGCTAGCGGTTTTAACCGCATATAGGTTTTAACCGTGATGAGGGTCGTTAATGTATCTCTGGATTGTTGCTGCACTGACATTGCCTGCCGTTGAAAAAAAATAGCTATTTGTCCACAAAGAGGGAAGTTTCTTGAGTTCAGGAAACTCCTTTCTAAGGTAGTTTGCACTCCGTCCTTTGAAGGCTTTTGCTACCTGGTAAATTGCGTCTGTCGGATGAATTTCAACAAACAGGTGAATGTGGTCTGG
The DNA here is from genome assembly GCF_000155555.1 of Coleofasciculus chthonoplastes PCC 7420. Lineage (GTDB taxonomy): Bacteria > Cyanobacteriota > Cyanobacteriia > Cyanobacteriales > Coleofasciculaceae > Coleofasciculus > Coleofasciculus chthonoplastes_A. Next base: position 90,569 of record NZ_DS989842.1, on the reverse strand, counting down.
TGCAACTTCAAGCGCTCTAATGTGCCAACCCTTTTCTGTGGCTAATTCACTGAATATCTCAAATATTCTGTCACGAATCTTTCCCACTAGCACTTTTTTGCGACGCTTAGGTATCCAGACCAAGTGAACAACACACAATCCAATAGCGTGGTTGTAGTGCCTATACTCGTATGAATTTTTTCGCATTTGCGTTTTTCCGGGTTGCCTGTTGTTTTAATTGTAGATTACAATAGGAAAACAACAACACTCACTCATGAAAGCGATGGCTAAAAGCAAGAAGCCTAGAGGAGTACAACAGATGTTGCTGCATCCCGACAAAGAAGCAAAAGCCGTCCTAGAATATCTATGTGAGCAGTCAGGAAAGCTCTATAACATGGGCGTGTACTTTGCCCGTCAGACTTTTTTCAAGACCAGCAAGCTCTTGACGGGAAAGTTTGACTTGATTTATGAGCAAAGCGTGGGCAAGAGTAAAATTGCTCAGTCCCTACCCTCAACACCAGCACAGCAAACACTATTAAGTGTCGCTGAAGCGTTCAAATCCTATAAAAGGTTGCGTCAAGCTTGGTTCAAAGGGCAATTACCAAATAAGCCCAAGCCACCTAATTATTTAAAAGGGTCAAGACTGTTCAAGGTAGCTTATCCCAATTCAGGAGGACAGAAGCCTAAGCTAGTTGATGGTCAACTTCAGTTCTCACTGGGTTTAACCGTTAAGCGTTGGTTCGGAATTGATAGCTTCAGGCTACCTGCTCCAAGCCACCTTGATATGGCTAAGGTTAAGGAATGGACTATTTTGCCTAAAAATGGTGTTTTTTACCTGGAGGCTTCCTACGAAATTCCCAAACAGGAGACATTCGTGGGGATTGACGACCAAGCATTAGCAATTGATTTAGGTACAGCCGACAATCTAGCTGCTTGTGTTGATACTCTGGGCAACTCTTTTCTAATTGATGCCCGTGCCATGAAAGCATTTAATCAATACTGGAATAAGCAGGTTTCGACCAGGAAAGAAGGAAAACCACAAGGGTACTGGGATACCTTTCTTGACCGAGTGACCCGTAAACGCAATCACCGGATTAGGGATGGCATTAACAAGGCAGCTCGGTTGATTATCAATCACTGCTTAAAATATGGCATAAGTACGATTGTTCTAGGATGGAATGAGGGGTTCAAAGATAATGCCAATATGGGTAGACTGAACAACCAAAAATTTGTTCAAATACCATTGGGTAAACTAAAAGATCGATTGCAGCAATTGTGTGAAGTTTATGGCATTCACTTAGAAGTCACCGAAGAGGCGTATACCAGTAAAGCTAGTTATCTTGATGGAGACTCCCTACCTAAGTTTGGTGAAAAACCAGACGGGTGGAAAGCATCAGGAAGACGAGTAAAGCGTGGCTTGTACCGTAGTGGAAATGGCGCAATTGTAAATGCTGATTTAAACGGCAGCGCTAATATTTTAAGAAAAGTAGCCAGAAAGTTAGGTATTGACCTAAACCGACTGAGTAGACGGTGCTTGGCGACCGTAGCGAGAGTTAGGTTGTGGCAACTTCCACAACCTGCTCTGTCGGCAGAATCCCCGTGTCTTTAGACCGGGGAGTGTCAAATCTTGCCACAAGTTCCGGTTTCGTTAAGGCGCATGATTCCCACCATACCGCTTGGGTATTTTTGACGCGCTTTTTGCATCGCTACGTCTTCATCCGGATCAATAAAATAATCCCCACTGTTTGGCTCAATAATCATAAACCAGTTGTAATGATCTTGGATGAGTTGAGGGCTGACTTGAGCGAAAATCTCTCGATAGCGCTTTATCCGGGCATTTTTTTCTGCTTCCCGTCTGGCTAACTCCTCTGGGGGTATCGTATATTCCGGAAATAGTCTGCCTTGACGACGAGGACGAACGGATCGGGTGCGAGTCATCGGTTTAATTCTTAGAGGGTAGCGAGAATACAACTATTTTACAAGACGTAAACCCGCCGAATTGACACTCCCTGCCTTAGTTCCAGACGTAGCATGCTACGTCTCTACAAGGAAACGAGACAGATAGGAGAGACCGATTATCATAGATGATGACAACAGAATGGATTGATATCGGTTTCCTCCAGTCAAAGTAAATTCTTATGTCAGTTTTTAGTAAAATTCTCAGTGTAATTATCGCCGTAATTATTGGCTGTGGCGGTGTACTTGGCGTATTTTATGCCATGAATTACCTAGCCAACACCTTACCTCATAAATGGCGATCGCGAATTCTACCTTGGATTTATCTCGCTCCCGCCCTGCTGGTGCTGACGGCATACTTGATTCTACCGACGTTGAATACAATTTACATCAGTTTTCTGGATCGGCGATCGCAAAATTTTGTCGGCTGGGAGAATTATCAGTTTGCGTTTACCAGTGAGGCGATGCTGGTGGCGTTTCGCAATAATTTGTTGTGGCTGGTTCTGGTAACTGGGTTTAGTGTTGGGTTTGGCTTGATTCTGGCGGTACTCATGGATAAGGTACGCTATGAACCCCTCGCCAAGTCGCTAATCTTTCTACCCATGGCAATTTCCTTTGTCGGTGCGAGTGTGATTTGGCGGTTTGTTTATGCCTTTCGTCCAGCCGGAGCAGCGCAAATTGGTTTGCTTAATGGTATCATCACCAGCCTGGGATTTGAACCCGTGGGCTGGTTAGTGGAACGTTCGATTAACAATTTTGCCCTGATTGCGATTATGATATGGTTGCAAACGGGTTTCTGTCTGGTGTTGCTTTCCGCCGCCGTTAAAGGGATTCCCAAAGATATTATCGAAGCCGCCCGCATGGATGGCGCGAGTGAGGTGCAAATTTTCTGGCGGATTACCATCCCGATGATTCGTTCCACCTTAGCGGTGGTGACAACAACGGTGGTGATCATGGTGCTTAAGGTGTTTGATATTGTCTTTGTGATGACGGCGGGGAATCAAGGTACAGAAGTAATTGCCTCACGGATGATTAAAGAAATGTTTAACTATCGCGACTATGGCAGGGGGAGTGCGATCGCGGTTATCTTATTACTAGCAATTGTACCAATCATGGTCGTGAATATCCGCCGCTTCCGTCAGCAAGAAACAAGCCGATGAAATCTAAACGTCGCCCTAAATCGAATTCTGTGAAACATCTGTCTCATCAGTTACAAAATGCCTTTAATAGCCTTCCGGTTCACCTGAGTATCATCGTCATTTCCTTAATTTGGACTTTACCCACCGTTGGCTTATTGATCAGTTCCCTACGCCCCAAGGATGATTTGTTAGAAAGTGGCTGGTGGATGGTGTTTCAACATCCCTTTGATTTCACCCAATATCAGTTAGGAAATTATATCGATGTTTTGACGGCGGAAGGAATGGGACAAGCATTTCTAAATAGCTTTACCATTGCCATTCCCGCCACTGTTATTCCCATTGCGATTGCCACGTTTGCGGCTTATGCATTTTCTTGGATGGAGTTTCCAGGGCGTCAGTTGTTATTTATTTTAGTGGTGGCGTTGCTGGTTGTTCCCTTACAGATGACGCTAATTCCGGTACTGCGATCCTATAATCACTTGGGATTATCGGGTTCGTTTTTGGGTGTGTGGTTAGCCCATACGGGGTATGGGATGCCGTTGGGGATTTATTTACTCCGGAATTATATTGGTTCCCTACCCAAGGATTTAATCGAAGCGGCGGCGGTGGATGGGGCGTCACATTTGACCACATTTACACGCTTAATTGTACCCCTTTCCCTACCCGCGATCGCCTCCTTTGCCGTGTTTCAATTTTTATGGGTATGGAATGATTTATTAGTCGCCTTAGTGTATCTGGGCGGAACACCGGATGTCGCCCCCTTAACCATGCGCTTAACCACGTTGGTGGGATCTCGCGGCGAAGCGTGGCATTTACTGACAGCCGGGGCATTTATCACGATGATTGTACCTCTGATTGTCTTTTTTGCCCTACAACGGTATTTTGTCCGGGGGATTTTGGCAGGTTCGGTTAAGGGGTAATGTCATTGGTTTATGTCATTTGTTTATGTCAGGTTTTATACTATCAAAATAACCAAGTATTTTCCCTATCCATCTGACTATTTACTTCTTATCGATTCAGCTAAATCACGGAATAAATATGCGACCTACTCCCATCCAGTTTTCGATATCAAGTAAAATCTCAAGGATACGGTCAACACAACGATTTCGATAGGCTCGATCGGCTAAAAAGCGATCAGCATCTCCAATCGTCATCACAGGCAATGAATTTACTGTGTTTTCTTCCCTGAGAACTTGTTCCAGTGAATTTTCACCCTTCATGCTCCGATTAGCTGTCAGCAAAATCATTTGATTTGCCTGAGCGGTTCTCCAAACCACTTGATCGTTGCTGTCAATCGATAGATTTATTTCTTTGAAGCAAACAAAACGAATCGGAAGTAACTCCAACCAGCCTTGACTGGCAATATTACCTAATAGGATTTCTGCATGTCCCCCTAAATTGTGATCAATTAGAAAAATCATGCTTCTAGTTGATGTCTAGCTTTCTGCTGTTGGAGTTTTACCCAAAGAGTTTCTCGCCCTGGTTTTGGCGGCATTGTGGCAACACGAGCAGCATGCTCACGATTGCGCTCCTGCCAATACTGTCGATTTTCTTCAGCCTGTTTCAGAACAATTTGATACTCGGCTTCAACATCAGGGCGATTTGCCTCAATATAGGATAAGGCAGCGTTAATTTGCTCATCTGTAAGATCAAACAGCGCACGGATAAACGTTGGTGGATAGTGAGCCGTCAGGTAGTCCATCACGTCGTAGAGTGTGATGCGTGTACCCGAAATAGTTAATCCACGTTCTGTACGGATGATGTTTGGTTGCTGATTGTCCCCTGAAGCCATACCCGTAACCTTATGCAAAACTGACTCTATCGTATAGGAAAATGATGGGGTTAGCTATAGCTACTATAGTAGAAGCCGCGATATATCGGAAATTAGTATAAACCACTGTACATCCTGTTCAAGGGAATTTGGTTTGGGTAGATGCTTCGTTGCGGGAGAAAACTTATCACCCTGATTACTGGAGAGCCATTATTGAATAGTAACATTTGTGGAGTTTTAGATCAACAGTAATTTTCCTTTAACCGATCGGTAATGAACAAGTTCTAAATGTTAACTAGCAAAGCTAGACACTTTATCAAGCAAGCATTAATATTTTATAATAGCATACAAGGGAGTATCTACTGCTAAATTACCAATTCAGTACCTAAAATGGCTAGTGTTGTTTTTGAAGACGTCAGTAAAAAATTTGCTGATTTTATCGCAGTCAATGATTTAAACCTGACCATTGACGATGGTGAATTTCTCGTCTTTGTCGGTCCCTCTGGCTGCGGAAAAACCACCTCCCTGCGGATGCTGGCGGGACTTGAGGATATCAGCCAAGGCAGTATTTATATTGGCGATAAGCGAGTCAATGATGTTCCGCCCAAAGACCGGGATATTGCCATGGTTTTCCAATCTTACGCCCTGTATCCTCACATGTCTGTCTATGAAAATATGGCATTTAGCTTAGAGTTGCAAGGGAAGCGTAAAGGCGAAATTAAAACCCATGTTGAAAGTGCCGCCAAGCAATTAGGAATTGACCATTTACTATACCGCAAACCCAAAGAACTCTCCGGAGGACAACGCCAGCGAGTTGCGGTGGGTCGCGCTATTGTTCGCAATCCGGCTGTCTTTTTAATGGATGAACCTTTATCCAATTTAGATGCGAAATTACGGGTACAGGCGCGAGCAGAAATTAATAAATTGCATAACGAATTAGGCACTACGTTTATTTATGTCACCCATGATCAAGTGGAAGCGATGACCATGGGAAGTCGGATTGCAGTGATGAATCATGGCGTTTTGCAGCAAATTGATACCCCAGAAAAGCTGTATAATTATCCAAACAATGTCTTTGTCGCGGGGTTTATTGGCTCCCCGGCGATGAATTTTTTTGAAGCTAAACTAATCAGTAAAGAGGATAATTTATATGTAAAAACTGACTCATTTGAACTCCATATACCTCCAGACAAAGCCCTATTCTATCAACATTATTCAGGAGAAGAGGTGATCTTTGGCATTCGCCCAGAAAATATTCATGATCCTGACTATATTCCCCCAGATATTCGTCCAGCTTCTATCAAAGCGACAGTATCCGTTACGGAGATGATGGGGAATGAAATCATTGTCTATCTGACAACGCCAAGCAATCACGAATTTATCGCCAGAGTCGATCCGCGATCGCGCATGACTGTGGGACAATCAATTAGTGTGGCGTTTGATCGGTCTCAGTTTCACCTGTTTGACAAGCACAGCCAACAAACGATTACCTGATTTTCGGTTCCCTTGATATACCGTAGGGTGGGCATTGCCCACCAACATACCAGTAACAAACGATTACCTGATTTTCGGTTCCCTTAATATACCGTAGGGTGGGCATTGCCCACCAACATACCAGTCAGTACCATTCAGGTTAAATAGGTTTGCAATTTTTCGGCAAGTCGTTCAATTTGAGGTGACTGCAAAAAACTATTATGATATCCGGGAATCTCTTGAACGTCTAAACCTGCCCTAGCTAAATTGCTAAACATTTCATGGCTCAAGTTTCTTAACTCACTGGAAATAAAGAGATTAATTTTACCTGGATAAGCTTGGGGTATGTAATTATTCGTCGCTTGTCTAAACTGTTCCAGAACCTCGTTTGCTTTTAGCCGACGCGGTATGGGCGTGTCTAAACGTGAATATAATTTACTTAGAGCTTTTTTGAGATTCAATCGTATCCTCTCAATTAAACAAAATAATTTTCTTTGATATCTGATTTTCTGAAACAAATAACTTAATCCTAATTCACGCAAATTCTGATAGTGAAAATTGAACCCAACTTGCTCAATTCCCCATATCGCATCAATTAACCCTAAGAAATTTACCTGATCACATTGATCATAAAGTTGTTGAGCAATTTCAAAGGCTAAATAAGAATCATTACAATATGCCACTAAAGAATAAGGACCTTGAGGTTGAATTTGGCGCATGTCTTCGATAAACTTCTGAGCAATATCGTTTAGCGTAAATTGAGAAAAATTTTGTGTCAAATAGTCGATAACTTCAAAAATATTAACACAATAAACGGGTTGATCTTTGGGAAAATATGAGCTAAGCTTCCAGGCATAGTTGATCGAATTAACAAAAAATAAAGGCGGTTTATTTCCGTTGGGGTTAATTGTAACAACTGAGGATTCAGGAACAATCTCTTGTTTCGTCTGTAATATCTTAGCTAATTCTTCAATCGTTGGGGCTTCAAATACTGTCGTCACCGGAAGATCTTGACCTGTCTGTTGTTGAATTTTACTAAATAGTCGTAGTCCGAGCAAAGAATGCCCGCCTAATTCAAAGAAGTTATCACGAATACCAATAGGTTTAAGATGAAAAACAGTTTCCCAGATGTTCTGGAGTTGCCGTTCTAATTCATTGCGCGGTTCAACAAACTGATGTTTGCTGCCAGCAGTATTGGGTACAGATAACGCTTCGTCAGCACTTGGACTTGGTAATAGTTGACTTGCTTCAGCTTCCGTTAACAGAGGCAACTGTTTAATCTGTTGTTCGGGATGGGTAAGAATGTCCTGGAGTAATTGTTGAAAATGTCCAATCAAACGAGTAATTGTCTCATCGTTATACAGAGCCGTATTATATTCAATCGAGCATTGCAATCCTTGGGTTTTTGGCTCAACTAAAAAGACTAAATCACAAATCGCCGCTCCTTTATTGAACTTTTTCTCAGTAATTTTCAGTCCCGGCAATTCAAAATTATGCTGAGGAACATTGAGCAGGATGAAAACCACCTGAAACCAGGGATAATAACTGAGGTTTCGTTTATATTTAAAGTTAGATAACACTTTTTCAGCCGGAAAATCCAGATAGGTATAACCCTCTAATGATACCTTTTTGACCTGTGCCAGAAATTCGAGGAAAGACGGATTATTATGGGTATGAGTCCTTAACGGAATAATATTAGCAAAGCAACCAATTAAATTTTCTAAGCTGCTATGGTTTCGGCTAGCAATCGGAGAACCAATCACAATATCGTCTTCATGACTATAACAATGAAGCAAAATTTGGAACGCAGCGACTAGCACCATAAATAGGGTAGCACCCTGCCCTTGACTGAACGCCTCAATTTGGGTTCTGACGTCTTGGTTAATGTGAAAATATTGAATTGTTCCTTTATAGGTTTGTATCGCAGGACGAGGATGATCTGTGGGTAGGTTTAATAGGGGTAACGCCCCCGTGAGTTGATTCGTCCAATAGTTGAGGAGTGAGGTTTCCCTGTCTTCCTGGTGTTGTTGATGCCATAGGGTAAAATCACCATAGTTTACCGTCAATTCGGGCAAGTTTAATTGGCGTTCTTGGATTAAATTCGTATAGAATAGCGAAATTTCATTGAGCAATACGCTGAGTGACCAACCATCACTGATAATGTGATGACAAGTCATCATTAAAATAAAATCATCGGTTCGGAGTTGGAATAATTTAACCCGAATTAGCGGATCAGCTTGCAAATCAAAACAGTGGCTGGCTTCTTGATTAATTAACGTTTGAATATGTTGTTCTTCCTCGGCTTGACTCAACTGATTTGTGTTCACATCGACAACAGAGATTTTAATTGTGAGTTCAGGGAGAATGTGTTGTCTGGGTAATCCATTCACTACCGAAAAAATAGTGCGTAGAGATTCATGGCGTTTGATCACCTGGTTAATTGCTTTTTCCAATAGTGTAATATTCAGAGTCCCCTGAAGACGGAACACCATGGGTAAGTTGTAAATGGGGTGTTGTTTGGCTCGTTGTGCCAATAACCAGATTCTTTCTTGGTAAACCGTTAAGGGTAAATCATTCCCATGAGGAATCGCTTTTATCGGATTAATTTCGCTCACATTATCCTGGAGAGGGCGATGCGTCACATATTCGGCTAAACTGGCAATAGTTGCTGCAGAGGATTCACGGTTTTGCAGCATCACGGATACCGGAATATCCACGCCAAATGCATCTCGAACCCGAGACAAAATGCGAGTCGCTTGTAAAGAATTTCCGCCTAAATCAGTAAAGGTTTGATTAACTCCAACTTCAACGCCTAAAATTTCTTGCCAGATTGCCGCCATCCGATGTTCTGTTGGATTACAAGGCTTGACCAATTGGCGATTTAACCCTAAATTCTGATTAGGTGCTGGTAACGCTCGTCGATCTACCTTACCATTAATATTTAATGGGAATTGATCTAAAACAATAAAGGCTGATGGAATCATGTAACTGGGCAGTTTTTTGAGCAGAAAGGATTTGATTGGCTCCGGATTTAATTCCAGATGATTATCTTCGGGGACAAGATACGCCACTAAACGCTTATCCCCAGGTGTATCTTCCCTGGCTAAAACCACAACATTCCGCACATTCGGATAGTTCTGTAAAACTGCCTCAATTTCTGCTAATTCAACGCGAAATCCACGAATTTTAACTTGGAAATCAAATCGTCCTAAAAACTCAATTACGCCATCGTCTCGCCAACGAACTTTATCTCCTGTTTTATACAAACGAGCGTTCGGATCATGACTAAAGGGATTGGCAATAAACCGCTTTTGGGTTAAATCGGGTTGATTCAGATAACCCCGCGCTAATCCATCGCCGCCAATGTATAATTCTCCGGGATGACCAATGGGAACGGGTTGTAAATCAGGATTGAGAATATAGACTTGAGTATTGGCAATGGGACGCCCGATGGGAATAGAGGATTTAGTGGTGTCCTCAAGTGTAATTTGATGACAACAGGTAAAGGTGGTGTTTTCGGTGGGTCCGTACCCATTAATTAATTGACAATCGGGTAACTCGGTTAAAACTTTTTTAACATGGGGAATCGATAAAACATCACCGCCGGCTAAGAGTTGCTGCAAGGGTTTAAGGGCTTCTATCTGTTCCTCAACCATCAAATGAAATAAGCCAGCGGTTAACCATAAGGTGGTAATTTTATGGTGTTTGATAGCTGTACCAATGTCTTGCAACGATGGTATTTTTGCTGGCATTAAAACCAGTTTGCCGCCATTTAATAAAGCTCCCCAAATTTCAAAGGTTGCCGCATCAAAGGCGATAGACGCCAGTTGTAACACGACTTCATCGGCGCCAAAGTGGGCATAATTGGTATTTTTTACTAGCCGAACCACTCCGCGATGAGGTACACAAACGCCCTTGGGTTTACCGGTGGAACCGGATGTGTACATCACATAAGCTAAGTTGTTGCTATTAACGGTATGGGCTGGCGGAATAGGAGGAGAAGACGTTGTTGAATTGAAATAATCGTCCAGACATAGGAGATGAAGAGAGTCTGGAAGTTTTGGTAGAGAAGTTAATTTATTTTTTTGTGTAATTAAAATAGGGGCTTGGGCATCCTCTAAAATCGTGTTTAACCGCTGGGGTGGGGTGGACGTATCTAGGGGTAAATAAGCGCCACCCGCTTTGAGAATGGCTAAGATTGTAATAATTAATTCTGGAGAACGTTCTAAATAAAAGCTAACTAGGGTTTCTGTGGTTACGCCAAGACTTTGTAAATACTGGGCAAGTTGATTAGATTGTTGCTCAAGTTCCTGGTAGGTAAGCTGCTGATTCTGGTACGCGATCGCAATGGCATCAGGACTTTTTGCTGCTTGGCGTTGAAATAAGTCATGAATAGTAGAGGTGCGAGGATAGTCCGTTTGCGTATTTGTCCATTTTTGTAATAATTGATGTTGTTCAAATTCAGTTAAGCAGAGCAGCCCATCCATATTTAGTGAATTGAGATTATTTTAACGTTTGCGGCGACATCAGGGATACTCTAATCAATATCCCTCTTGATGTTTGGGTTAGGTGAGACAACGTGTTACCCTTGCCTCACCCCTGTCATCGGTTCAGGGGAAGCATTCCCTATCCCCTAGGAATTAGAAAATGAAGTGACTAGCAGACAAGCTATTGACATTAACATTTGCCATTTCCACCAAAGCTACCGGATCATAATCATCACCAAAACCATCTTGATCAACGCTGACAACTGCACCGTAGGAATTGGAGCCAAGTTGTACATAACCATCGCCGATCGCATCATTGCCGACATAGCCAATTGCATCAAGAACTTGACTCACATCAATGACATCAGCACCCAGTTCAAAGTCAGTAATTTTATCACGGCGATCGTTGAGACTGGTGAAGACAAATTTGTCGGCACCACCACCTCCGGTTAAAAGATCCCAGCTAGCATAACCCACCAGTGTCTCATCAGCATCCGTACCCACCAGTTCATCAACACCAGATGTTCCGGTAATTTCATCCGCTGCGGCTGCGTTCGTCGCTGCATCTGTATTGACCAACTTGATATAGTCAAATCGGGCATACTCATTGCCATCTTCCCACCCGAATAACTTGATGGTGTCACCGTTTTCGATGTGAACATCATTCCCCACTTGGCGGGTGACAAAGTTGTCAGGCGAAGCAACATGAGAGGCTAAGTCTTGGTCAAATGTCCAATAGTCTAGAACATCGCCACCAATTTTCACTTTGGCATCAGCTTGACCATCGTTTTCGTCGTAATAACCGACAATTACATCATAGGTTCCGGTTTCACCATCAAAGGTGGTACTGGCATAACCACTATGATCAGACAGCTTAATCAGTTCGCCACCAGAAGCGAAGTCCTCATGCTCAGTTTGGTAATCATTTAGGTGCATATCCTCAGCTTCAATCAGGATATGTGCTGATGTGGAAGCGGTATCAGTAGGATTCACGTAGCCACTGGTATCACTGTCGCTGACGGTATCGGCTTGAACTGTCGCCACATTTTGATATTCCCCAAAACTGGTTTCGGTGACGGAAACATCCAGTTTCTTCAGCTTAAAGGAGTCATTGCTGCCGTGGGTGTAGGCAGAAATCACTACCGTATCACCCGTTAATCCAGCATCATTAAAGTCAGCCCAGCGATCGCGTCCATGATGGGTAAAGTTATTTTCCTTGGTGAAGCTATCCAACAGGCTGTCATTTAAGTGTGAGATATCCGCACCATTGCGATCGCCGATCCAGATGGACATATCACTATCCCAGCCGACATAATCCAGGAAGGCTTTGTCTACGGTGACATCTTGGTCGAATTCAAACAGGATGTAATCGGTACTTCCGCTATTATCTACGCGATGAGACGATGTCCCTTCATCACGGTTCGTCACACCTAAGCCACCACTGTATGCACCTAAATACGCATTTTTCCAGGTTCCTGATTTCTGACTAAAGGCGCTGACATCAACCGAAACCCCATCTTTGGTGAAGGTACGGACATTGCCATTGGCACCATCCAAGCTACTCGAACCCGTTAAGAGGAATCGGATGTCAGAAGTCGTCGAACTCGAAAGATCTTGTGCCGTTTGTGTGCCAGAGGAGTAGAGCCAGGTTTCACCGGGGCTGAGGATACCATCTGAGCCAACATCGGTGAAATCCACCAGGGTGGGAGTAAAGTCATCGCTGGTATCACCCGGCGTGCCATTGTCATCGCTGACAATCACGTCACTGGTAGAGAAGCCCACATTTCCCGTATTGGTGACTTCGTAGGTAAAGGTGACATTGGTACCGGCGGCAATTTCCGGCAGGTTACTCAAATCTGCCACATCAATCCCATTGACGAACTTCTCAATATCAATGCTGGGATTGGGAGTAGGATTCACATAGCCACTGATGTCACTGTCGCTGACAGTACCCGCCTGTACCGTCGCCACATTTTGATACTCCCCAGCCGTGGTTTCAGTCACGGAAACATCCAGTTTCTTCAGCTTAAAGGAGTCATTGCTGCCATGGGTGTAGGCAGAAATCACTACCGTATCACCCGTTAATCCGGCATCATTGAAATCAGCCCAGCGATCGCCTCCATGATTGGTAAAGTTATTTTCCTTAGTGAAGCCATCCAACAGGCTGTCACTTAATTGTGAAATATCCGCACCATCGCGATCGCCGATCCAGATGGACATATCGCTATCCCAGCCGACATAATCCAGGAAGGCTTTGTCTACGGTGACATCTTGGTCGAATTCAAACAGGATGTAATCGGTACTCCCGCTATTATCCACGCGGTGATTCAATGTCCATTCATCACGGTTCGTCACACCTAAGCCACCACTGTATGCACCTAAATACGCATCGTTCCAGGTTCCCCATTTCTGACTAAAGGCGCTGACATCAACCGAAACCCCATCTTGAGTGAAGGTACGGACATTGCCATTGGCACCATCCAAGCTACTCGAACCCGTTAAGAGGAATCGGATGTCAGAAGTCGTCGAACTTGACAGATCTTGTGCTGCTTCAGTTGCTGAGGAGTAAACCCAGGTTTCACCCGGGCTGAGGATGCCATCTGAGCCAACATCTGTGGACAGATCGAGGGTAGGAGTAAAGTCATCACTGGTATCACCCACCGTACCATTGTCATCGCTGACAATCACTTCACTGGTAGAGAAGCCCACATTCCCCGTATTGGTGACTGCGTAGGTAAACGTGACATCTTCACCGGCGGCAATTTCCGGCAGATTATTCAAATCCGTCACATCTATCTCATTGACAAACTTCTCAATATCAATACCGGGATTCGGGATCAGCAATCCGGCATCCAATGTGTCGTTAATCTCACCTGACTCTAACGTTACCGTTTGAGTCATGCCATTGCTGGGATTGGCATCACTATCGAGGCTATCATCGCTACCCGCATCTTGTGGGCTAAATATATAGCCATTGGGGGCGACAAACATGACTTTATACTCACCCGGAGTTAAGCCAGTGAATGAGTATTCTCCATTGGCATCCGTTGTCGTTGTAATTGGGTTGCCATTACCATCGAGAACCGCTGTGCCATCCGGATTCTGGAGTTTGACGGTAACGTCTTGAATACCACTTTCACCAGCATCTTGTAAGCCATTCCCGTTGCTGTCTTCAAAAACTTTATCTCCTAAAGATGCCAATTGATAAAATCCGGAGTCAATCGTGGGGTCATTTTCCCCAGGCGCGAGACTGACAATATCAGAGATTAAACCATCACTGTCAACCGTATCATCGCCCCCTTGGTTAGCGGGACTGACTTCATAGTCGTCGGGTTGTTCAAATTGAACCTGGTACTCACCCGCCATGACGGAAAATTCATAATTGCCGTTAGCATCGGTGGTGGTGGTTTCAACGACTTCACTCTCTTCAAATACACCGTCACCATCGATGTCGGCGAATAAATTGACAGTAACGCCAGCAATTCCCGCTTCACCAGCATCCTGAATCCCATCGGCATCACTGTCTAACCAAACCCTATCCCCTAATTTGGATAATTCTACTTCAGCGATAACAATTTGTTTATCCGGTAAACAATCCCCATCGGTATCTGGAACCAGGATGAGTCCGAATTTGCCAACGACTTGTTCGCCAAATATGGTTGTATAGTCGTATTCGGGAACAAAGCCTTCACCATTGCTTTGAGCCAGATCCAGAATTTCATCGACTCGCGCTTGTTCCCAAGCACCTAAACTACCGCCACCATTTGACTGTTGGTCATCAATTAACTCCCAGATGGCTCGTTGAATATCCCCTGAGGTATAGGTGCCATTTCCGGTTGATGCTTCTCCTTCAAAGCCTTGATTGAGAATCCAGTTGACTAGATCTAAATTTTCCGGCTTTTCGATTAAACCGGGTCCAATGAGTTCATCAGGTAAGGGTTCACCACTGGAGTAGACTTTCGCTGTGTAATCTACATTTCGATTAATCGGGCGATCGGTATCTAGGCAATAGCCATCAAAGGTCATTCCCTCAAAGGGATTATCGGTTCCGGGGACATCTTTGATGGTGATATCTAAATAACTAGAATCCGGATCACTACCCGCGTCAAGCTGAACGCTAAACGTCAGCATTCCAGGTAAAGCGGCTTTGAACGAGGGCGGGTGATAAAATCCGGCATCAACGGTGGTGTCATTTTCCCCTGGCGCTAAAGTCACGACATCAGAGATTAAACCATCGCTGTCAACGGTATCATCGCCACCTTGGTTGGTGGGAGAGAGGAGTTTATTATCGGGTTGTTCAAATTGAACCTTGTAGTCACCCGCAATGGTTGTAAATTCATAATTACCGTTGGCATCGGTGGTGGTGGTGTCCACAACTTCCCCATCTTCAATTACACCATCACCATCAACATCGGTTAATAGGTTGACGGTAACGCCAGCCATTCCGGCTTCGTTCGCATCCTGAATTCCATCCGCATCACAGTCTGACCAAACTTTATCGCCGATTTTGGAGAGTTCCACTTCAGCGATAACGATTTGGCTATCCGGTAAACCATCATCATTGCTATCTGGAACCAGAATGACTCCCATTTTGCCAACGACTTGTTCGCCAAATATCGTGGTGTAGTCGTATTCGGGAACAAATCCTTCACCATTACTTTGAGCCAGAGCCAGAATTTCATCGACTCGCGCTTGCTCCCAAGCACCTAAAGTCCCGCCACCACTTGACTGTTGGTCATCCAGTAATGACCAGACGGCTCGTTGAATATCCCCTGAAGTATAGGTGCCATTCCCGGTTGATGCTTGTCCTTCAAAACCTTGATTGAGAATCCAGTTGACCTGATCGAAATTTTCCGGCTTTTCGATTAAACCCGTTCCGAGCAGTTCGTCGGGTAATGTCTCATAGCTAGAATAAACTTTAGCTGTATAGTCTATATTTGGGCGAATTCCCCGGTCGGTATCGATACAATACCCATCAAAAGTCATTCCCTCAAGTACGTTTTCTGTACCGGGGGAATCTTTGATGGTGATATCCACATAACTGGCATCCGGATCACTACCCGCGTCGAGTTGAATGCTAAATGTCAGCTCATTGGGTAGAGCGGCGCTGAGAGATGAGTAGATGTTAGATTCCGGCATAGGACTAGACGAAAAAACTCATTGATGTACCTTATGAAAATACTATACACAGAAAAAAACCAGGAATTAATACTTCATCAACACTTTAAAAACCCGCCCAATCTTCATCGAAATTTTACAAGTAACCTGTTGACGAAGAAATAAGGCTGAATTATACTACAGCAAAATTAAAGAGGACTTGCTGAAAACTTGTTGTGGTGAGGGGAAGATGGGGGAAATGGGAAAGCTGGGGAAGATGAGGGAGATAGGGTAGAGAATTGACATAAGACCAATGACAAATGACGAATGACAACAATTAAGACTTGCCACTCCCCATCAAATACAGCAGCGCCATGCGTACCGCTACACCACTGGTAACCTGTTGAGAAATTAAACTGAATTCCGGATCATCCATTAACTCGGAACTAATTTCCACGCCGCGATTGACGGGTCCGGGGTGAAGGATTTTGACTCCAGGATGGCAAAGTTTTAAGCGATCGCGTGTAATCCCATACCGCTGATGATATTCTCGCAAACTAGGCAGTAGATGGGCGGTCATGCGTTCTTTTTGCAGCCGTAGGGTCATGACAAAATCGGCATCTTTGAGCGCCGGTTCAACCTCCCAATGTAAGAATAGCCGCCGATTGGGGATTGAGGGTTGGGAAAAATTCTCTTTTTTCTCCCCCGCTCCAGACGTGCCATGGCTCGTCTCTACAAGCTCTCCCGTTCCCTGGACATACTCAGCAAACTCTTGGGGGACTAATGTCGGTGGACCGGCTAAATGAACCTCAGCACCACTGGCGGTGAGACTCCAAATATTAGAACGAGCAACCCGTGAATGGACGATATCGCCGACAATGGCAATTTTTTTGTCTGCCAAGAGTTTTAGGCGAGGATACTCAAAGTCTAATAGGGAGGTAATGGTAAATAAATCCAGCAACGCCTGAGAGGGATGTTCATGTTGACCATCTCCCGCATTTAAAATACCGACATTCGTTTCCAGGCGATCCATTTCCTGGGCGATCGCATGGGGGACTCCTGCTTCTCGATGGCGAATCACCATCATATCAGCTCCCATGGCTAAATAGGTTTTGGCGGTGTCGAGAATGGTTTCTCCTTTGGTCAAGGATGAGGTTCCTGGTGCAAAGTTGAGGGTATCCGCACTCAATCGTTTAGCGGCGAGTTCAAAACTACTGCGGGTGCGGGTTGAGGGTTCAAAAAACATATTCGCCACCACCTGACCTTGCAAAGCCGGGACTTTTTTGGTACGCCGAGAGAGAACTTCCCGACAGCTAGCGGCGGTTTGTAAGAGGGTATCGTATTCAGACGATGTAAAATCTTCCAGGGAAAGGACATGGCGGCGAGTCCAAGTGGCAGTAGCCATAAGAATAAGAATGCAAAATGGATAGAGAGGGGCTAATCGTTACTATAGTCTTCATCCCCCTCCGACGACAAATAAATAAATAGGGGCTGCTGAATCGGTGTTGTGGTGGGGTTAGAGAGCAGGGGAAGCTGGGGGAGCTGGGGAAGCTGGGGAAGATGGGGAAGCTGGGGAAGCTGGGGAAGCCGGGGGAGCAGGGGAAGATGGGGGAGCAGGGGAAGATGGGGAAGCTGGGGGAGATGGGGAAGCTGGGGGAGATGGGGAAGCTGGGGGAGCGAGTATGACAAATGACGAATGACGAATGACGTAGCTTGCTTCTCGCGACAGCGAGTTCTCCACCGTTAACTTTAATTGTCCCCACCTACTTCCTTAAACCTTTCTTTTGAGGGACGTTAGTTCGCTTAATTATCTCTAATAATGTTATTGGAAAAGAAAATTCTAAAATTAGATGAACCCAGCCGTCGTCCTTTCACCACCCCAAACTATCTTCTGTTGCAGGTAAATGGGGAATTAATCCGGGTATTGAATCTGTCTTGTCTACGGTTAAGGTTCATCACTGCGATAAACGAACAGTGAGGTATTCTGATGGAAACCCTAGCCTATACCCATTTCTCCGCCCAAGCCGATGATAAGATTCCCCAGTCCCAGTTCAGTGCTGATGGGTCTGTTTTCGAGTCAGAGGTTGACTGGAAACCACCGAGTTTAGCCTGGATTCGGGGATTGGCGTTAGCGATCGCACTGTCTTCCTTAAGCGTAACCAGTAGCGCTTGGGCGGCGGTGGTTGATACGAATGGTAGTCCCCTAAATGTGCGATCGGGTCCCGGTTTAGGGTATGGCGTGGTTAGCACTCTTGCCAATGGCACTACCATTAATCTCAGTGGTCTTGATGCCGATGGCTGGTCTCAACTCAGCAATGGCAACTGGGTCGCTTCTCGCTGGGTACAAGGTGAGAATGGTGGTAGTACTGTTCCATCCTCCGCTGTCTTGCGCCCTGGTAGTACGGGGACAGCGGTAACCAATCTGCAAAATCGATTACAAGAGGTTGGGGTTTATAACGGACCCGTCACTGGCTATTATGGTCGCCTCACTGAAGCGGCTGTGAGAACGGTTCAGGCGTCTGAGGGATTGACGCCGGATGGGATTGCGGGATCGACGACGTTAACCGCCTTATATGGAGAGGATGGGGATGGGGGAGGTGCGACTCCGGTGACGAATACCGCCGTGGTTAACACCAATAACAATCCCCTCAACGTGCGATCGGGTCCCGGTTTGGGGTATCGTGTGGTGGGTACGGTAGCCGATAACCGAACAGTTAGCCTCAGTGGTCGTAATGTTAGTGGCTGGTCTCAACTGGCGAATGGCAACTGGGTTTCCTCTCGCTGGATTGTCGGTGAAGGAGGCGGTGCAACTCCAGCAAGGGATACCGCCGTGGTGACGACGAATGGGAGTCCCTTGAATGTGCGATCGGGTCCCGGTTTAGGGTATCGGGTGGTGGATACTGTAGCCGATGGCGCTGCGATTACCACGGATCAGACGGCGGGGAACTGGGTACGACTGGCGAATGGTGGCTGGGTGTTTTCGGGGTGGGTAGCGACGTAAGGTCATTCGTCATTCGTCATTTGTCATTCGTCATTGTTAAAATCCAATCAGTTAGCTGGGTTGGATGGCTATGATGAATCCTGTTTCTCTATTGTTTACGTTGTGCCGATCGCGTTTGATATTCGTTCTTTTCGCCCTGCTTGTCTGTAGTGGCGTTCCCTCTCAAGCGCAATCTGAACCGGATAATCCCTCCCCTGCATCTGAGATGCGATCGCAACCTGATGTGATTACCCAGCAATTAATCGGAGAATGGCAAGCCACTGATCCGGCGTCTGGGGAATCAATCCAGTTAATTTTTGCCTCTGATAACCAATTATTTTTTATCTTACCCGCTCAAGATGGGTCGGCTGTGGCAATCCCAGTCGAGTATCAAATTCAGACGGCGACTCAACCGATGCACCTGGATATGGCACTCACACCGGATGAAATCGCCTTAACTATTTTTGAGTTAACCCCAGAGGGGAAGCTGCGCTTAGAATTTAAAGATGTTACGCCGGGACAACCTCGACCCACGGCGTTTAGTGATACGGCGTTACTCTTGGCAAAGACATCGGATGATACCACCGTACCCGAAGATATTTCTGTGATTGAGTTGGAAACCAGCGCCAACCGATCCAGCCAAGCGATTCCGATGCAGTATATCAGCCTCTTAAATCGCGCCCAGCAGGTGTATTATCTCGAAAATCGTCAATTTGCCAATACCCTCGAACAGCTAGAAATTGCCACAAATCTAGAAACGTCCTTATATACATACCAAATCATGCCATCAGGCGATCGCGCTGAGAGTGTCGCGATTACGGCATATCCCAAAGATGAGGGACTTCCCAGCTATATTGGTGCAGTATTTGTCACTACCGTTGATGGGTTTGAGACAACCGTCTCTGGAATTTGTCAGAGTGAACAACCCGCTACCTCACCGCCGCCAATGCCAATTCCACCTTCAGCCGATTCCACAGAGATTCAATGTCCCGCTGGATCTCGTCTGTTGCCGTAAGTTGGGTACAAGCATAAAAGAGTAAAAATAATCTGTGTAGGGGCTCACTTTCACGACTATCTTTTCAGTTGCACCCAAATGTGACTAAACCCGCCCCGCGCTTCAATGGTACTATTCGTTGAGAATTTTATGCCATTACTATAGAAAAATGTCATCGCTAACTTCTGTTTGTGATCGGCTATCAACTTTGAGTAATCCTCTCAGTGTTTCCCCCATCTACCCCTATGGTTACCGTTGCTGGCTGTCGGGTTCTTGCCCAAATCTATGAAAGTAGTAACTCTCTCGTCTATCGCGGTATCCGAGAATCGGATCAGCAGTCGGTGATCCTCAAAGTTCTTAAACAAGATTATCCTACGCTCGCAGAAATTAACCGCTATCAACAAGAATATCAAATCACGCGCTCCCTCAACTTTGGCGGTGTGGTTCAGGCTTATAGCTTAGAACCCCATCAAACCACCTTGGTGATTATCTTTGAAGATTTTGGCGGTTCCTCATTAAAACTCTTACTCCAGGAACGGGGATTTACGCTCAAAGAATTCTTGAGTATCGCCATTCGCAATACAGAAAGCTTAGGCAGAATTCATGCTGCCCATATTATTCACAAAGATATCAACCCTGCCAATATTGTTTTCAATCCTGAAACCGGACAACTGAAAATCATTGACTTTGGCATTGCTACCGTTTTATCACGAGAAGACCCGACTCTGAAAAATCCCTCCGTCTTAGAAGGCACATTAGCCTACATGTCACCGGAACAAACCGGGAGAATGAACCGGGCGCTGGATTATCGGACTGATTTTTATTCCTTAGGGGTTACGTTCTATGAATTGCTAACCCATCACCTTCCCTTTGAAACCGAAGATCCCCTAGAATTAGTCCATTCTCATCTGGCTAAAGAACCGATTCCGCCTCACCAAATTAATCCGCAGATTCCGCCAGCCCTCTCTGCTATAGTAATGAAATTATTGGCAAAAAATGCCGAAGACCGCTATCAAAGTGCCTGGGGACTAAAATCTGATTTAACCATTTGTTTAATGCAATTAGAAACAAAGGGGAAAATTGTTCAATTTTCCCTCGGTCGCCAAGATATTTCTGAGCAATTTCAAATTCCCCAGAAACTGTATGGTAGAGAACGGGAAATTAAAATCCTACTGGACACCTTTATTCGCATTACTGGATGTACTTTATTCCTAGACCCAACGCCAAACTCAATCAGGGCGGGTTTTGAACAAAAGTTATCGTCAACGGCGACACAAAATTCCCTAAACCCGCCCCTACACACTCGAAACTCCCCCAAGGAGATGATGGTTGTATCTGGATATTCCGGTATAGGGAAGTCAGCGCTAGTCCAGGAATTATATAAACCCATTACTCAACGGCGGGGCTATTTTATTCGCGGCAAATTTGACCAATATCAACGGGATATTCCTTACTCAGCCGTGATTCAGGCTTTTCGAGAATTAATCAAGCAGTTGTTAACAGAAACTACCCTCCAACTAACCCAGTGGCGCAACCACCTCTTAGCAGCATTGGGGGGGAATGCTCAAATCATTATTGATGTCATTCCTGAAGTTGAACTGATTGTCGGCAAACCTGTTCCAGTTCCTAAGTTACCTCCCACAGAATCGAAAAATCGCTTTAAGTTCGTTCTGCACAACTTTATCCAAGTTTTTGCTAAACCTGAACATCCATTAGTAATTTTTCTGGATGATTTGCAGTGGGCAGATAGTGCTTCGTTGAAACTTATCGAATGGTTGATGAACTCCTCAGATCAGGGTGAGGCTGAGTCTCATATCGGCGGGATGTTTCTGATTGGCGCTTATCGGGATAATGAAGTGACAGTTTCCCATCCCTTACGATTCACATTCGAGAACATTCGCGCCAGCGGAACCATTATTCATGAGATGGTTTTAGCACCCTTGGGATTAATCAGCATTATTCAATTAGTGGCAGAAACGCTCAAATGTTCCCCTGATCATGCCCAGCCTTTGGCTAAATTAGTCCAGATTAAAACTGGAGGCAATCCGTTCTTTATTAATGAATTTATCAAATACTTGTATCAACAAAATCTGCTCAATTTTAATTCTCAACAGGGAGCGTGGAACTGGGATTTAGCCCAAATACAAGCCCAAAACTTTACCGATAATGTTGTCGCTATTTTGGCAGATAAGATTAAAACATTACCCTCCCAGGTACAACAGGTATTACAGTTTGCCGCTTGTTTGGGGAATTCCTTTGAACTCAAACCCTTAGCCCTAGTTTTAGGCGAATCCCTGTCCGAAACAGCGGTGCAATTATGGCAGGCGATCGTTGAAGGGTTAATTATTCCTTTGGGGGAAGACTATAAGTTAATCAGTCAAGCAGATATGACTCAAACTTTATTGGGTCAACATCAAGGAAGCACCTTAAATTCCGTCTTGTCTAAGACACATATAGAAACTCAAACCTTAACCATTCAATACCAATTTGTCCACGACCGCATTCAGCAAGCCGCTTATTCTCTGATTCCTGAGGAACAATGCCAAGCGGTTCATCGGACTGTCGGTCAATTATTACTGAAAAATACGCCAGCCGACCAGGTATCAAACTCTCTGTTTGATATTGTTAACCATCTGAATATGAGTATTGAGTTAATCGAATCCCCTGAAGAACGGCATGAATTAGCTCAATTAAATCTTTGGGCAGGTGAGAAAGCCAAAGCCGCAACTGCTTATGAACCGGCGAGAAAATACTTAACCATCGGTCGCGAACTGCTTCCGTCAGAGAGTTGGCAGGTGCAGTATGACTTGACCCTAAACTTGGTTCTAGAAGCCATCGAAGTCGCCTATTTATTGACCGATTTTGCCGCCGCCCAAACTTTAACCGATGAGGTGCTAAATCGGGCGCAAACCTTAATGGATAAAGTCAAGGTTTATGAACTGCAAATTTTATTTGATAGTTCTCAAAATAAAATGCTGTCCGCTATCCAAACCGCACAGCAGGTGTTAAACCTATTAGACATACCGCTAACTGAAACACCTCCGGTTTATCAAACCGTTGAGGCGTTAGTGGATTTGCCAGAAATGACTGAACCCACTCAATTAGCGGCGTTGCGAATTTTAATGTCTGTGATGGCACCCGCTTATATTGCTAAACCCTCACTCTTACCGTCGCTAATTTTAACCATGGTGAATCTCTGTATTCGCCATGGAAATTCCTCCCTCGCCGCTTACGCCTATAGCGTTTATAGTTTGCTGTTATGTGGTCAACAAGAAACCATTGATCAAGGCTATTGCTTTGGTCAGTTAGCGTTGAAATTATTAGACCTTTTTCCTGCCAAAGACGTACAAGCCAAAGTCTATCAGCAATTTAATGCCTTTGTCCGACCTTGGAAAGAGCCAGCTATAAACACCTTAAATCCATTACTCGATACGATTCAAACGGCAATTGAAAATGGTGATATTGAATATGCTTGTCACTGTACGGTAAACTATTGTACTTATTCATTTTTCGTCGGACTCTCCTTAACTGAGGTTGAATCCAAACAAGCTCAACATCTGGAACTAAATCGGCAGTTTAAACAAGATTATCAGATTGGGTATATCACAATTTGGCGGAATTTATCCTTATGCTTAATTGAAGCTGACCATTATCCGACGTTAGACTGGACAGTTTTTGATCGCCTTCTTCCTGATTTATTAGCAGCAAAGAATCAGATTTCAATTTTGTCTGTTTATTGGGCGAAGTTATTTCTGGCTTACTTATTTGGCGATGAACCAGAAGCGGAAAGGCTGGTTGGGCTGGCTGATGAGTATCAGGGAAGTGTGAATGGCTTATTAAATAGTGTTTTAACCAATTTCTATTTTTCTTTAGTCCTGTTGTCTCTGTGCCATTCAGCCAGTCCCCGTAAACGCAGACGCTATCTCAACAAAATAGCCAGACAACAAAAAATAATGCAAACATGGGCAGACTATGCTCCTTGTAACTTTCAGCATAAATATGACTTAGTAGAGGCGGAACGGGCGGGATTACGGGGCAAAATTCTGCAAGCGATGGAGTATTATGATCGTGCCATTCAAGGTGCTAAAAAACAGGGTTATCTTCAAGACGAAGCCCTAGCGTATGAACGAGCCAGCAAGTTCTATCAACAATTAGGTCGAGAAGAAATTGCCCAAGCCTATTTACAAAAAGCTTATTACGTTTATACCCGATGGGGAGCAATGGCGAAAGTTAAACAGTTAAAAGCCACCCATCCCCAATGGCTTTTAACTCATGTGAATAACAATGAGTCTGGGGGACTATTACAAAAACCTGCAACCCTGACTACAACCACCCAAAATGGCAAAAATTCGTCAGAGTATCTTGACTTAAATAGCGTTATGAAAGCGGCGCAAGCGATTTCTGGTGAGATTGTCTTGGATAAATTACTGGCGGCGTTGATGAAGATTTTGATTGAAAATGCGGGAGCGCAAAAAGGGTTTTTGATTTTAGAGACGAAAGGAAAACTACGAATTGAAGCCGAGAGACAGGTGAATACGCTGACCCAACCTTGTGCAGAGTGCAATCAAATTCAGGTCTTGCAATCGACTGACCTAGAAGAGACGCAAGTGCTATCAGTCGCCATCATTAATTATGTAGCGCGAACTCAAGATATTGTGGTGTTAAATGATGCCCTAAATGAGGAACAATTTAGGCAAGATTCCTATATTCAAACTTATCAACCGAAGTCAATTCTCTGTGCGCCGTTGATTAATCAAGGAAAACTCAGCGGCATTGTCTATTTAGAAAATAATTTGACGACGGGAGCATTTACGGCTAGCCGATTGGAACTGTTGCGTCTCCTATCCGCGCAAGCTGCTACCTCGATTGAAAATGCCCGTTTCTATAGCAGTTTGGCAGAACTGAATCAGGCGTATGAACGGTTTGTTCCGCGTCAGTTTCTCCATTTTTTGAATAAGGATAGTATTGTCGATGTCCAGTTGGGTGATAATGTCCAACAGAAAATGTCGATCCTATTTTCGGATATTCGCTCCTTCACCACCCTATCAGAAACGCTGACGCCGGAGGACAATTTTAAGTTTATTAATGCTTATTTGTCGCGCATGGAGCCAGCAATTACTGACCATAATGGCTTTATTGATAAATATATTGGTGATGCAATTATGGCATTGTTTAGTGGTCAGGCTGATGATGCAGTTAAGGCGGGAATTGCTATGCTACAACAACTGAGGATCTATAATCAACATCGACAGAATTCTGGCTATCCTCCTATCCGGATTGGGATTGGGATTAATACGGGAGGGTTAATGCTAGGAACCATTGGTGGAGTCTCGCGCATGGATAGCACGGTGATTAGTGATGCGGTGAATTTAGCCTCTCGCATTGAAGGGTTAACCAAATATTATCAAGTCCCCTTATTAATTTCTCATTATACTTTTTCCCGTTTATCTGAGCCGACTAATTATGCGATTCGCCTAATTGATAAAGTGAAGGTGAAGGGAAAATCGGAATTAGTCACTGTTTATGAAGTGTTTGATGCAGATTTACCTGAGATTAAAGCCGCTAAATTAGCTACGTTACAAACCTTTACCGAAGCCTGGTATTTTTATAACATGAAGGCGTTTGCTGAGGCGAAAAAACGTTTTGCTGAGGTGCTGCGGGTCAATCCACAAGATCAAGTGGCGAACATCTATCTCAACCGTTGTCAACAGCAATAAGTAAGTAGGTAAAGGGTGGGGATTGTCATTTGTCAAAACACTGATTTCACAGATTTATTGGAGAGAGTGGGGTAGGGAAGTGAGAGCTTAGTGACACTGATTACATTGAGTCACATCAGGGTGAAAACCTTCCCGTTAGGGAAAACCCGCCTCTACAGCTTCCCCTGCTTCCTCTGCTCCCCCATCTCCCCATCACCCCATCCCCTGCTCACTTTCTCATCGACACTCTACCGGTAGAGAGTTGCTGCTATGAGCGAATTAGCATATTATAAAAATACTGTAATACAAGTAATACGCTAGTATAACACAATAATGGCTTTGAGCTAGAGAGGCAAAAGGATTGAATTTGTCAGTTCTGTTTAGTATCGCTATCTGGCATGTACAGATGCAATACGTCTCCTGACAAAAGTCGAAACGGTTTAACTGTAACGCTTTCTGGTGAAAGAGATTGGGTGGGAAACGTTCACCGTGAAAATCGAGCGAATACTGTGCCGACTTTTCGCAAAACCATACTCATTTAAACATCTTTTTTGAGTTTTCCCCTAAACCTATTTAACTCGTTTATCGATTGAATAGATTGGGTGCATCGCTAATTTGGGTTGAACTGCATAAAAAAGGACTAGATTCTGCTTTAAATATGTAGGGTTTATTTCCTTAACTTTAGCGATCTCCAAGCGACTCTCATGTCAATGCGATCTCTCAAGCGCCTAATTGACAACGGTTTAACGAATGTGCCTCTACGAACGGTATTCGTAGTCCCCTTTCTGGTGCAAATTTTTGCTACAGTCGGCGTAATTGGCTGGTTATCCTTTCGTCACGGAAAGCGGGCGGTGAATGAGGTATCGACTCAATTACAAGATGAAATTACGGTTCATATTGAGGATCAATTAGAGAGATATTTAGCCATTCCTCATCAAATTAATCAGAGTAATCAAGATGCGATTTATCTGGGAAGCTTGACTCTAGACACTTTGCAACCCTGGGAACAGCATTTGTGGCGACAAGTGCAACGATTTGATTCTGTGAGTTATGTTGGTGTGGCGAATGAACAGCGAGGACTGATTGCGGCGGGACGGCGAAATCGGGATCAATTGGTGATTATCCAAGCAAATCCTGGGACAGATTTTGACTTCTATACTTATAGCACCCACAGTGAAGGCGATCGCAAGACCTTTTTAGAGAGTAACAAAAACTACGACCCCCGCCTGCGCCCTTGGTATAAAGCCGCCTTGCAAGCGGGTAAACCCACCTGGAGTGATATTTTCCCCCATTTTGGCGAAGGCGATCGCACGTTGCTAATCAGCGCCGTTCAACCCGTTTACGACAGCAATCAGCAGGTTCAGGGTGTCTTAAACACAACCCTGCGTCTTTCCACGATTAACGATTTCCTGCAAACGCTAAAAATCGGTAAATCCGGACGCCTGTTTATTATGGAACGTTCTGGATTATTAGTCGCCACATCCATTCCGGAACCGCCCTTTCAACATAACCCCAATCAAATTACTCGGTTAAAAGCCAGCCAAAGTCATGATCCCTTAATTCAAGCCAGCGCCAACTATTTAACGCAACAGTTTGGTGACTTCAAGGCGATTAAAGAGTCCCAGCGCCTAGAATTTAATCGTCAAGGACGGCGCCAATTTTTACAAGTCATGCCCTTACAAAATAGCCACGGATTAGACTGGTTAATTGTCGTGGTTTTCCCTGAAGCTGACTTCTTGGATCACATTCATAATAATACCAAATCAACTATCCTACTCTGTCTGGTTGCCCTAATCATCGCCACGGGAGTTGGTATTAGTACCGCCCACTGGATCATTCAACCCATCCAGCGCTTAAATCAAGCCGCCAATGCTATTGCTAATGGGGAATGGGAGCAAAAAATTGAGGTTCCTCGCAATGCTGAACTGGGTAGTCTCAGCGCCGCATTTAATCAAATGGCGGCTCAATTAAACCAATCATTTGCCACTCTCAAAGATCAGAATGAGCAGATGAACCGCTTAAATGAGGCATTGGCAAAAAGTGAAAGGCAATTAGCTCAAATCTTAGAAACCGTTCCCGTTGCTATCGTAGTCGTTGATGCTCAAGGCAGATTCCATTATACCAACGATAAGGCACAACAGTTTATCGGAGGGGCGTTTACCCCAGACGCGATCGCGGATAATTTTTGTGCGGTTCATCACTGGTATATCGCCGGAACCGATCAATTTTATCCGACCGAAGAGTTACCGATTGTTCGAGCTTTACAGGGACAACGATCTATTGTACATAATATTGAAATTCACCAAGACGACCAGATTATTCCGATTGAGACTTGGAGCAAGCCTATCCTTGATGAACAGGGTGAAATTATTTATGCCATTGCCGTTCTTAACGATATCACCGATCGCAAAAAAGCCGAAGCAGAACGGATGCATTTTACCCAAGAACTGGAATTCAAAGACCATCAAAATGCCGCTTGGCAGCGCCTAGATAAGCTCAAAGATGAGTTTATAGCTAATACCTCCCACCAACTCCGTACTCCTCTCTATGGCATTGTCGGCATTGCTGAATCGTTAATCGATGGTGCTACCGGAGAGTTACCCTTACAAACCCGGATCAATTTAGGTACAATTATCGCCACAGGGCGACGCTTATCCAACTTAGTCAATGACATTCTCGATTTTGCCAAACTCAGACACCAAGACATTCAACTCCAGCAACAGCCCGTGGGAGTACGAGAAATAACGGAGGTAGTTCTCCGACTCAGTTATCCACTAATTGGTGATAAAGAGTTACAACTGATTAATGCCATTTCTCCGGACTTACCTATCGCTTATGCGGATGAAAATCGGGTGCAGCAGATTTTGCAAAACTTAGTGGACAATGGGATTAAGTTTACTGATAAAGGAACGGTGAAAATTTCGGCTCAATTGGTAAGCTCAAGGCAGACATTAGAGGGTAGAGGTGCAGCAGTACAGTGGAGCAAGGGAGAGTTGAAAGAGTTAACTCAAAACCATGTCCTTGAGCGCAGCGAAGGAGTAGTCAGCATGGTTTTGGAATCAACGGTATCGTCAACCGATGGCGCGAATTTTATCAACCCGCCTCTACAAACCCGGTTCCCTATAAGCGAAGTGGAGGATCAAAACCATGTTCTCGAACAAAGTGAAGGGTCAACATCCAGTCAGGACGGGGTTTGTACAAACGTTACTATTAATAGCGACAACAAAGTCCCTAAATCTGCCCCGACAAACCATGTCCTAGAAGCCAGTGAAGGGTCAACATTCAAAATGCTAGCCATTACTGTCTCTGACACAGGAATTGGCATCCCCAAGTCTCAATTAAACCGTATTTTTGAATCCTTTGAACAAGGGCAGAGTTTTCTAGGGCATCAGTATGGCGGTACAGGGTTAGGGTTAGCCCTGACGAAAAAGCTAGTGGAGTTGCATGGGGGAACGATTGAGGTGCAATCAACCTTAGGCGTCGGCTCTCAGTTTACGTTTACGTTGCCAATTTTTGACGGACAAATTCCAGACGTTAAGCCCGATCCGATTGAGTCAATCGTGACAATACCTAAGACAGTTTACAGTGCCAATTCCTTTGTGAGTCAACCTCCTAGTGTCGGTACGTCTTGTCCCCTATTACTAACCCTTGATCAACCTAGCTTAACCCTAAAACAACACCCCAATCTCCAGGATGACGAACCCTTAATCAACCCGTTCAAAATTTTAATCGTTGATGATGATACAGTGAATCGCCAGATACTCGTCAACTATTTATCATTAGAAAATTATCAACTTGCCCAAGCCGCCAATGGTAGGGAAGCGTTAGATATCATTAACAATGGTTTTCAGCCTGACTTGATTTTACTTGATGCGATCATGCCCCGCATGACTGGGTATGATGTTTGTAAAAAACTGCGTGAATTCTATCCCCCTACTGAACTGCCCGTGTTAATGTTGACTGCAAACGAGCAAGTGAATGACTTAGTGGCAGGCTTTAGTGTAGGCGTGAATGATTATTTGACGAAACCGATTGCCAAATACAAACTTTTAGTCAGGATTAAAACTCATCTACGTTTATCGACAATTGCCAAAGAAAATGCCCAACTTTACGCAGCGGTGCGGGAAAGTGAGCGGAGATTGATGCAATTTTTAGAAGCCGTACCTGTGGGAATTTTTATCCTCGATGCTAAGGGCAAACCCTACTATGCTAATGAAGCGGCTAAACAGATTTTGGGCAAAGGTATTGTAGATGCTGTTACCGTTGAAGAATTAGCTGAGTTGTATCAAGCCTATCGCACAGGAACGGATCAACTCTATCCCACCAACCAAATGCCTATTTTTATGGCATTGCAGGGAAAAACGTCTACCGTTGATGATATTGAAATTCACCGAGGGGATCAGGTTATCCCGATTGAGGTGTGGGGGACTCCCATCTATGAGGAACAGGGGGAAGTGGCTTATGGGATGGTTGCCTTTCAAGATATCCGCGATCGCAAAAAAGCGGAAGCGGAACGGGAAGCGTTTACTCGTGAGTTATTTCAACTCAATCAAGCCTACGAACGGTTTGTTCCTAGTCAATTTCTCCAATTTTTACAGAAAAAAAGTATTGTGGATGTGCAACTGGGGGATCACGTTCAACAGGAAATGTCTGTTCTCTTTGCCGATATTCGCAACTTTACAGCACTGTCAGAACAGATGAATCCGAGTGAAAATTTTAACTTTATCAATGCCTTCTTAAGTCGCATGGAACCAGCCATTCGGGAATATAATGGCTTTGTCGATAAATATATTGGCGATGAAATCATGGCGCTGTTTAGTGGCAATGCCGATGAAGCAGTGCAAGCAGGAATTGCTATGTTTGAACGGCTGGCTTTATATAACCAACATCGGGCTAATTATAACTATGCACCCATTGAGATTGGTATAGGAATCAATACCGGAGAATTAATGTTGGGAACCGTGGGCGGATTTTCCCGTATGGACAGTACGGTGATTAGTGATGCGGTGAATTTAGCCGCCCGCCTGGAAGAGTTAACTAAAATTTATCAAGTCCGGCTATTAATCTCGCACCATACATTCTTAAAGTTGTCGAATTCCGGTGACTATGGAATGCGTCTTGTGGATAAAGTTAATGTGAAAGGGAAAGCCAAAAAAGTAACCGTTTATGAAGTCTTTGATGCTGATCCGCCGGAGATACGAAAAGCCAAGCTAGCAACGAAAACGGCGTTTGAGCAAGGGCTAATGTTATATTATCGCGATCGCCTTTCAGATGCGGCTCAAGCGTTTAGCCAATGTTTGCAGGTTAATCCAGGGGATAGGGTGGCACAACATTATCTCAAACGTTGTCAGCATCGGATGCGATAATGTCTTATGTCTTATGTTATTTGTTATTTGTCCTTGGTAAAAAACGTAGGGTGGGTTGAGCGAAGCCGAAACTCACCAGCATACCAGTCAGTGACATTTATCTAGGGGCTGCTGCAAGAAATCTTGTGGTTTATGATTGATCATAAGCTGTCATGCATTTAAATTGGGTATTAGTAGCGAGCAAGATGCTTGATGTAGCGAGCAAGATGCTTGATATAGCGAGCAAGATGCTTGATATAGCGAGCAAGATGCAAAGCCTGCGGCATGGCTTCGCTTAACGCACTACGGCAAGGATTGCGCTGTAATAAAGTACAGTAGATCAAAGTCCTCCTTCAGATCCCCCTTCCGTCCCCCGAATAGATCCCCCTTCCGTCCCCCTTAAAAAGGGGGAGACCAGCAGATGCTTCGCGTTTTCTTCCAAGGGGGAGACCAGCGGATGCTTCGCTTTTATTGCACGGGGATTTAGGGGGATCGACAATGTACCGCATAGCAGAGCAAACTGCTGTATTGATATTAAGGTTTAAATGCCGAACAGCTTAAAGTTGTTCTAAAAACTCAGCAACTTGTGCGGGATAGCGTCCAATTGCTGTTTCATCTGAAAGGACAATTCCATCAAATCCCGCTTGTTGAATATCATATAAATGCACCACTTCACTCCGAGTCGGTTGGGGAAAATGCGTCATATATTCCAACACTTGACCCGCCAGAAACTTGGGGCTGGATAATTGCGGAAACTGAGCAATAAACTTGGCTTGCAATTGTCCTAACGCCTTCAATCCCGCCTGCGCCCCTAAATCGCCGCGACAGAACCACAATTCATCAAACCCTTGATCCAGTTGGCTAAGATGACGCATGGCTTCAGGGCGTTCGATTTTGGCAATTAAATAGCGATCGCCTATTTGCTGGCGAATCGGTGTTACCTCTTTACCATCTAAGACAAAAGAACAGGCAAATTGAACAAAGGGATAACTTAACCCCAACTCAACCGCCCTCTGATCGTGTTGGTTTAATTGGGTAAACGGTACAGGATGATCAACACGATTAATTCCTTTATAGGAACTTAATCCGCCATTGGTTAAAACTTTAGCTGTCGCACTCTTATCCTGAATCGCGATAACTTCGAGTTTAATTCGGGCATCATTGAGCGAAAGAATATCACCAATACTTAAGGCGTGAAATAAGTTTTTGTCGGGAATGGGCAATTGTGTGATATCATCAGAGGATTGACCGAAAAATAATCTGACTTTTTCAGGAAGATAGTCACAACTGGGATAATTGCCAATTCGCATTTTCGCGCCTTGCAAATCTAAAACTAGGGGTAAGGTTTTACCTTGTTCGGTGAAGATTTCGGTTAAGCGTTCTAACCATGTTTTTAAGCCTTCTGCTGTTAAATGCGCTACATTCAACCGAAAGCGATCAGCGGTTCGGGACAACTGAGTAATCAGGCGTTTGTTTTCACTAGCGGGTCCTAATGTAAATACTGTTTTCATCTATTTCTATGTAGTGGAGTAGCACACCTTATTGCTTCTAGCATTTTAGCTATGCTGCGCCGCCATCGTGGGAAAAATTTAAATGCAGGAAACCAACAAAACTTAAGATTATTATCTGAAATATTGATAAAATAATATATTTCCCTGTTAACATCGGTGGGTTACGGCGGATACGGCATTAAATGGTTATCGCTTCGATCGAAATTCCGCCTAACCCACCCTACTGGCTACGGGCGTGACATTAGTGAACTGACACAGTACGATCGCGAATCAATGGGGATGCGGTACGATAGAGCATTTGCTTGTTAAAATTTCTGTTAATTCTCGTTTTAGAGTGTCATGGCTGATACCGTTCTCGACGTTCGCAACCTGCAAGTCAAATTTAAAACCGATGAAAAGGAAGTCCTCGCTGTTGATGGAATTAGTTTTCAAGTGAAACGGGGGCAAACCCTGGGTATTGTCGGTGAGTCAGGTTCGGGGAAGTCAGTCACCTCACTGGCGGTGATGGGGTTAGTGTCAACGCCGGGTAAAATTACTCAGGGGGAGATTTATTTTAAACCTCAAGCCGATCACGCTCAACCTATTGAGTTGCTGACGCTGAGTGAGGAACGAAAACGCTTATTTCGGGGGGGTCAAATTTCGATGATCTTCCAGGAACCGATGAGTTCCCTCAACCCCGTCTACACAATCGGGTTTCAGCTTATCGAGGCTATTTTACAGCATCAGGACATCTCCCAAGGTGAAGCACGACGTCAGGCGATCGCACGGCTGCAAGAAGTGCGGCTGATTCCCAGTGATCAGGAACTTAAGCAGGAGTATGAACAGGAAAATCCCGATCGCGCTGTTCGTAGTGAGCGCTTTAGCGCTTCCACTGATCGAGCCATTAGCCAGTACCTGAATCAGCGCAAACAGGAAATGCTCAAACGCTATCCTCACGAACTATCCGGGGGTCAATTGCAACGGGTGATGATTGCCATGGCAATTGCCTGTGATCCGGAGATTCTGATTGCGGATGAACCCAGTACCGCCCTTGATGTTACCGTACAGGCGGCAATTCTGGACTTGCTGAGGGAGTTGCGGGATCAGCGCGGAATGTCGATGATTTTCATCACCCACGACTTAGGCGTAATTGCTGAAATTGCCGATAGTGTGGCGGTGATGTACCGGGGAAATATTGTTGAAAGTGGCGATGTCTGGCAGATTTTTTCTCATCCCCAGCATCCTTATACCAAAGGATTATTAGCCTGTCGTCCTACATTAGAAAAACAGTTAAAATACTTACCCACTGTGGCTGACTTCATGGAGGAGGTGACGACAGAGGAGGGTAAGGTAGAAATTCGCGAAAAATCCCCGACGTTTGAGCAGGAAAATGGGGCAAAAGTTCAGCGAGATAATCGTGCCATTGCTGAGGCGTCACCCTCTGTCCTACTTGCCGTTGAACATCTCCGGGTGGGGTTTCCTTTAGCCAACGTATTTGGCAAAACCAAACGCTATATTATGGCGGTCAATGATGTGTCCTTTGAGGTGTACAAAGGCGAAACATTAGGACTCGTCGGGGAATCGGGCTGCGGTAAATCTACCCTGGCTCGCACATTATTGCGTTTAATTGAACCGATGGGAGGTCAAGTAACCTTTGAAAATAAAAACATCACCCATATTAAAGGCAAGCGCTTGCGGCAAATGCGGCAAAAGATGCAAATTATTTTCCAGAATCCCTTTAGTTCGCTTGATCCTCGGATGAAGATTGGCGATGCGGTGATGGAACCGTTAGTGATTCATAAATGGGGAGATAACACCAAAACTCGTCGCGATCGCGCCGCCTATTTGTTTGAGCGAGTGGGGTTAAACGCCGACTGGATGAACCGCTATCCCCACGAGTTTTCGGGGGGACAACGCCAACGGGTTTGTATCGCCAGGGCGCTAGCACTTGAGCCTAAGTTTATTATCTGCGATGAATCGGTTTCTGCTTTGGATGTGTCGGTACAGGCGCAGGTGCTGAATCTGCTCAAGGAGTTACAGAGTGAGTTAAAGGATGAGTTAAACCTCACCTATATCTTTATCTCCCATGACTTGAGTGTGGTCAAATTTATGAGCGATCGCATAATGGTAATGAATAAGGGCAGAATTGAGGAAATCGATGATGCACAGAGTATTTACCGGGAACCGCAAACCGAGTACACGCGCCAGCTTATTGCATCTATTCCTACCGGAAGCTTGGATCGGATTCAGCAACAGCAAGCAGGGCGAGGATTGATTTCTTGATTTAGAACGCGATCGCTAATAGATTCGGGGTGGGTTTCATACAGCACGATCTGTAGGGGCGGGTTTGACAGATAACTTATAGCAACAAACCGATAACTTAACTAAACCCGCCCGGTTATCGGGGTGGCTCACGCGATCAGGGCGGGTTTAGTTACATTGGGGTCAAATAAGAAATGATAGTTGTAAAATCCGCCCCTACAGGTGCTTAGGGTTCCGGTTGTCGGGGTGGCTCACGCGATCGGGGCGGGTTTAGTTACATTGGGGTCAAATCAAAAAGATAGTAGTAAAACCCGCCCCTACAGGTGGTTAGGCTTGGTTTTGAATTAAGGGTATTATTATGGCAACTGCTGACTTTAATTTTCTGGCAGAATTGAATTATTTTTTGCCTCCAAACAAGCGTCATGTTCGTTTTTATCATGAGTTTAAAGGGCGAACCTCGATTAAGGATATGATCGAATCCCTGGGGGTTCCTCATCCGGAAGTGGATGCGATTGTGGTGAATGGAGAATCGGTTGATTTTTCCTATATTGTCCAGGATGGCGATCGCGTCACGGTTTGTCCGATTTCAGTATTAGATGAAATCAATCCTAGCATTCGGGTGAGTCCCCCTGAACCCCAGAAGTATCGGTTTGTCCTAGATATTCATTTAGGGAAATTAGCGAATGCGTTGCGGTTGTTGGGGTTTGATACCCTTTATCGCAATGACTACGCTGATCCAGAGTTAGCCCAAGTTTCCGCCGATGAGCAACGGATTCTGTTAACTCGTGATACCCGACTACTGATGCGTTCTATGGTGAGTTATGGGTATTATGTGCGCTCCAAAAACCCGGATGAACAAATTGTGGAAGTCTTGCGTCGCTTCAATTTATTTGATGCTATTTTACCCTTTCATCGGTGTATCCGCTGTAATGGCGTATTAGAACCTGTTGAAAAAGACGCGATCGCGGATCAGTTACCAGAGAAAACACGACAATCCATTGATGAATTTCATCGCTGTCAAACCTGTCAGCAGATTTATTGGCAAGGGTCACATTTTGAACGGATGCAACAGTTTATTGAACAGGTTATGGAGGCAAAAGACTAAGGAAGCCTGATCAATTAGGAATCAGCAACAATCTCTTGAACGATCAGTCAAAAGCCAGTAATCTCGATACAGATAAATTTCCACAGTTTGCCGTTAACAGGGGAGCCGATCCATTTAACGTGACGAATCATGAAGGGAGCGAAAATCCGGATAATCACGAACTGAGCCAGGTGACTACCACCCCAAAAGGGCAAAGACTAACAACCCATGCGCGAGAGAGTCTTCTCCGTCACGGTTTTAGCCAACCCTTTGACTTAGTAGACGATATCATTGAAAACTATACTCGCAAGACTACCCAAAAAGACGGAGCGACAGTGTATATCCAGCGAACTCGCTCAAGACGAAGACTTTACAATATAGTAATTGTGGGAGATGCAGGAATTGTTACGGGTTTGCGGAATATTAGACCCCAAGAACTAGAAAGACTTGGACTAAGGTACGGTTTTAACCCCAATCCCGCTAACTAATGTTTCATCCATCCCCAAAAACAAGCGTATACAACAGACAAAAAATGAGCAACCAATCTCTTCTTAAAACTGATGGATATCAAGTTCTATTCAATCTCACACATCTAGAGCATACTAAAGACTATCTTGATGCCATTGTCGAATTTAGGCTAGATCCCCAACTGGCTAGCGTTTCTGTTAAATCTCCTCAAACTTTTATCAGTATCAAGGATTTACAGGAATTAATTGCCTATTTTGAAAATCACATTACCTGTTTACAAAATAATCCCGATAGCCAATCAGAACCCTTCGTTACCTGGGAACTTGGTTTTCAAGTACAAGCATTATCCGGAGAAATTCGTTCACCACAGGATGGTGAGTTTGACATTCTATTTATGGTAAATGTAGGACAGGGTAATGAGGAGGTGGGTTCAACCTATGTTGGCGGTGAATCAGCAGTTACGCTTGAGAATATTCAACGCTTTATTTCATCAGTGCGGACAGCACTAGATTGGGGAAGGGAACGCCTTGAAAGTTTTACCTAGCTATCTGTATCGCTGTCACCCTTTATTATTATGATTTTTATTAATCCTAAAACTGACTTTGCTTTTAAAAAAATATTTGGCTCTGAGCAAAGCAAAGATATTCTAATCAGTTTTTTAAATGCTCTGCTCTACCAAGGACGAGCCGTTATCCAGGATGTAGAAATTCTCAATCCCTATCTGGCTCCCCAAATTCAGGGGATTAAAGATACGTACTTAGATGTGAAGGCTAGGATAACTGGCGATAAAACGGTGATTATTGAAATGCAAGTTTTGAATGTAGAAGGCTTTGAAAAGCGAATTTTATATAACGCGGCGAAAGCCTATTCCATTCAATTACAACCTGGAGAAGATTACACGATACTGAGTCCGGTGATTGCTTTAACTATTACCGACTTTGAAATGTTTGAGCATCTGAATCAGGTCATTTCTAATTTTATTCTCAAAGAAAAGAAACTCTTGACAGATTATCCAATTAATGATTTAGAGTTAGTGTTTGTAGAATTACCCAAGTTTAGCAAAAGCTTAGAGGAGTTAGAGACATTAACTGAGCAATGGATTTATTTTATCAAAACAGCTAGAACTCTAGAGACTATCCCCGAAACCATGGCGCAAGTGCCAGAAATTCGCAAAGCCTTTGAAGTAGCGAATCAAGCAAATCTAACTAGGGAAGAATTAGAAGCTTTAGAACAGCGAGAAATCTATATCCACGATCAACGTAATGCGATTCGACGGGCATTGAGACAGGGGAAAGAAGAAACCCGTCGAGAAATTGCCAAGCAACTTCTGGATGTGTTAGATGAGGAAACAATTAGTCGGAAAACGGGGTTGAGTCTGGAAGAAGTGCGACAGTTCAAAATCGATGAATTAAATGATGAATAATAATTGGGTTTGTAGTAAGGGCTTGACGCTGAGATTGTGTTGAATAAGAAGCATCAACCCAACCTACTGGCGTGGGTTGAAAAATTGAATGACGCCCCATTGCCCATTGGTTAACCATTGCGGATCATCTTGATTCAATCGCTTAATTTGAGCCGGTTTTAATCCGGCGGCGACTTCAGCTTTGAACGTGCGTAGGGCGGCAAATGGGGCGGGAAAATAGCAAACAATGTCTTCCCAGGGCGTGGTATAATCCCATTGGCGATCGCCTAGTAAGCGGCGATAATTGGCATCTCCTTTAATCATCACAAGTTGGGATTGATTTAATTCACTGCGCCATGATTCTGGCATATCCCAAAAGGCGAGGGGGGCTGTCCAATAGGAATCCTCGCAGCAGATTATGTTACCGTTGTCAATATGATTTTTGAGACGTTTTCCTAAAGATTGGACATCCTGATGGCTATGGTGACAGAGAACGTTAATTGTGTGGTCAACATCCTTAATCATGGCATCAGACACCAATACTGGGTGAGGCTTTAAATGTAAGTAAACAGGTTGAGCGATTCCACTGTTGACGAAAAAGTCAGCTACACATAAATCACAGAACAACTCAAACCCAGCATTATCCACAATTAAATCGATGCGAACTCCCTTCAGGTGAGCAATGTGATCGGCAATTTGGGGGGTATGATCAACTAAAAGATTTGCCTGTTCGCGATAGGCTTCAATATTCATCCGCTGACTCTCTCCGGCGTCAGTGGGAAACAGGCTTAAATCAATGCGATTTCCCCAAAGGGCAAAATAAAAGAGGGCGATTAAATCGATACGGTTCCATTTCCCTTGAGCATCAACAAAGGTGTTAATTTTGCCACTCATTGTCTCAATCGCGGACATTACCTTTGCCAAACTGCTGTGTTTTTGTGGTTCAAAGGGATCGACTCGGTGCCATTTTCCCGGTTGAAAATAGTGGGTAGCTTCTAAGATGCGACGGTAGAGATAAACTTCTGCGGGATACCAGGGGATATCAATCCAGCGCTTTCCCTGGTAGGGTGACATATAGGTATTCCACGCCTCTAAATCGGGTTGAGTTTCATCCTCAAGCGATCGCACGATTCCGTAAGGCAATTCCTGACGCAGATTCTCTAGATTCTGAGTAATCGAGGCGGGATAGTTGTTGGATGCGATCGCCCGTTCAATAATCGTCACCCAGCGTTGCGTCAGTGTCTGGTGAGCAAAGGAACCCTCCTCTGACATCATCAGGGGTGGTGGGATGGGGATACAGGGTTTAGTGGGGGACATAATGAGATGAGCGCGATCGCATAGGCTTGTAGTAGGGAACCTTAGCCCTATATTCCGTTACAGATTACCATAGGCGATCGCACAAAATAATTATCCCAGATTCCCCCATCACCGTAATTATGGGTATTCAACCGGACATGATATTACTACGAACCCAAGCTAATCTACCAAATTAGGCGTGCGCCCCTACAGTTGACATACCGCTACAACTTAGCCACCGCACCATCTCGACGGTTGTCGCCAGCACCGACAAGTAAATTATCAGACGTTTTCATCACCGTATGAACCCCGCCAAAAAACAAATTCTTTTCCCGCCAACGCACAACCTGTTGGTTCGTCAATAATGGATTAAGTATTTCCGCTTCAGTTAAACCGGGTTCGATATGAAACCGACCATTTTCTCCATGGGTTCTCGGACTATTCACCGCTTGCTCAACCGTCATATTAAAATCTAAAATATTAGAAATAACTTGTAAAATAGCCGTCCTAATCCGATTAGAACCCCCTGACCCTAAAACAACTTCCGCCTGATTATTCTGCAAAACAATCGAGGGAGACATCATCGACGAAATCCGCACATTTTCTTGCCACTGATGAAAACCTTGGGGATTTAAGTCTTCCTCTCCTAACATATTATTCACCATAATCCCTGTCCCCGGAATCACATAACCCGACCCTTCCCCGTTAGACGTGGTAACACTAGCGGCATTTCCCACCTCATCGATAACACTAATATGGGTGGTACTGCCCCATTTATTTACCGTTTCTGCTAAGTCTTGTTGATACTGGGCAATAAAATCGTCAGCTAAAAATTGATTAACAATATTCTCTTGATACAAATAATCATTCAGCCCCTCCTGTCTGGCTGCATTTGTCAACTGCATAACCTGTGCCAGAATTTCTAAATGACGCGCACTGCCAAAGCCCAGATTCGCTAACTCAACGGTAGATAATAATTTTAATGCCCAAGCTATCAATATTCCACCAGAACTGGGAGGCGGGTTGGTGAATAATGTATTGCCTCGATAATTAACCGTTAAAGGTTGCCGTTCGATCACCCGATAATGCTTTAAATCGTCTAAGGTTAAATATCCGCCAAATTCCTGACAATCGTTGACTAATTGATGAGCAATATCTCCTTGATAAAATTCCCGAACTCCCTTTTTCGCTAAATACGCTAATGTATCGGCAAAGGCGGACATGGTTATCGTTACATCGGGTGCGATAGGTTTCCCGGTGAGAATAAAAACATTTTGTCCGTTTTGATTCGCCATAAGAATTGGCGTCAGAACTGAGGTTAAACAATAGTATTGAAATCGATTTAATTTAACCCCATGTTTCGCGTAGTGAATCGCTGGTTCGGCTATAACGTGGAAGGGTAAACTACCCAATCGTTGGTGAACGTGAAACACGCCCGCCATATTTCCGGGAACCGCCATAGAACCCAGCCCAATATGAAACTCTTGGATAGCACCACCAAAATTAACATCAACGGGATAAAAATTAATTTCATCCTCAGGACGTTTTTGACATGGGGTTTGGCTAAAAAAATCAAAGAGAATATTGTGATTCGTTTGGGTATGGGCTAAGAGGAAACCGCCTCCCGCTGCTGAGGTGAGTCCCGGTTCCGTGACAAAGGAGGCAAGAATCGCTGCAACCGCCGCATCAAACGCATTACCACCAAGGCGAAACATTTCCCTACCCGCCTCAGCCGTTTTCTCATGTCCAGCCGCGATCGCGCCGCGTGTTTTTTGTGTCATAACGGTTAATGTCTAGTCCGAATAACCACCAGAAGCTTTTGAGTTATAGCAGTTATTCACATCATCATAACTAGCATCAGGATCAACATACGGTTGTGACAGTTACCAAATTGTCTCGTTTTTCAGCCATCAGAGTGAGGGTTCGAGTGGCTTGTAGTAACCGCTAAAGCGGTTCTAAGGTTAGACAGTCTCCCTGAGAGGAGAAATAGATTCAGTCGCCATTGACAACTTATAAAAGTGGCACATACCTTTGCGCGTGAATCCCATTAAAGCTTTTAGCGTTGAATACAACATAAACTTAGTGCCACAAATGGTCAAATGCTAACTACTCATCCCCGTAAAAAAGCATTTTTTGCGTTGCTACTGCTTGTATCTGCTGCCAGCTTCGGAGTAACCATGGCATTATATATTGCACCAGGCTCTCTAGGACAGATGATATTTTCCCTGTGCAAAGTCTGGTTATTGGCACTCCCCCTAGTCTGGTTTATTTGGGTGGATCATGGCAAATTTAGACTATCCCTACCGAAAAAAAATGAATTGTTAGTAGGTACAATATTAGGACTGTTGATGTTTGGGATTATTCTCAGTGCCTATTGGCTGTTAGGTCAACAGTGGATTGATGTGACAGATGTCCGGACTAAGGCAAAGCAAGCAGGTATTACTAGCCCAAAGATTTATCTGGGTGGCGCGTTGTATTTTACGTTTATTAATGCGTTAATCGAAGAGTATATCTGGCGTTGGTTTGTGTATAAAAAATGTGAGGTATTGGTATCTGGGACAAAAGCCGTATTCTTGGCGGCGATGCTATTCACTCTCCATCACATTATTGCCTTAGCCGCTTACACTGCTGATTGGGGGGTCGTCCTATTAGGTTCCGTGGGCGTATTTATCGCTGGGGCAGTATGGTCATGGTGTTATCTCACCTATCGTACCTTATGGTCAAGTTACATCAGCCACATTCTCGCCGATTTAGCGATCGCAATTGTGGGTTGGCATCTGCTGTTTGGGTAGCTACGATGATAACAATGAGATTTCTAAGTGTAAATTCTGCCTAGCGCGTTCCTCGAATTGATTGAACATCGGATTCGTTAAATAGAGTCGTTCCCGTTGGCAAAAGTTCTGTAAAATCTGTTTTCGTTTTGGACGATAAATTTGATCGGGAATCCAGGAATATTCTTGTCGAATA
This sequence comes from Coleofasciculus chthonoplastes PCC 7420, assembly GCF_000155555.1. GTDB lineage: Bacteria > Cyanobacteriota > Cyanobacteriia > Cyanobacteriales > Coleofasciculaceae > Coleofasciculus > Coleofasciculus chthonoplastes_A. Next base: position 48,683 of record NZ_DS989842.1, on the reverse strand, counting down.
GCATAAGCATAACTATAATAGTCTAACTCGGCTGTACCCAGAATGGCTAAATCAGCATCTAAGAGAATTTGGCAGTCCAGTTCATTCACTGAAGCTTGATGGGTTTTAGTCTGCAAAATTAGAGTTTTGATTCGCCTTATTGGTGCAATTGGCAGTTTCAATTGGTTTAATGCCAATTCTGCGTAATTAGCGCTTTTTTCTTCATTGTCGTCTGACTTTGGGTCATAAAAGATATCGTGAAACCAAGCCGCGACACGAATGATCGAGAAATCCAGAGTAGTAAGTTGGGGGGTGAGTCTATGTTCACGGATCTCTTCAATTGTTGTTAAAACTTGTTTGACATGGTTGAGATTGTGATAGAATCGTTTTGGATTAGAATAAGCAGCAACTAATTCAATAAATACGTTCTGGCTAAGGTGAGGATGAACTTGAAACGGTTTCATCGCTCTATCCCATTGAGATTTTAAAGCATGAATTGAGCCAGTAAAATGCTGCATAAATAGTGTTACTATAACTTTTTATACGAGAAGCAAAGGAGTTACGATGAACAGATATCTGGATCAAATCTTGAAGCGGCGTCGCTGGTTACTGGTGAGTCTGTTTGTCGCTCTAGCTATTCTCACCTATTTTAGTCAACACGTTTAACAGAACTATTTTCTTTTTCTCTCTTGTCCCTTCTCAGAACGACTTTGGCAATGTAAGGGATGCACCCATTCCCTATTTTATTGCCTATTGCCGTGACCACTACTTATCGAGTTTGGCGCTTCCGCAGAGAAGTTCTACCCAAAACAGCCATCATCAAGAGACTTAACACTGAAGTAGGTTCAGGAACAGATTCCGACCTAGTGTCGGTCAAAAGAGGCATTGGTTCACCTCTATTATTCTCTGTCTCTGAGTCAGTTAGTGACTCTGGGAAACTTACAGCATCTCTATCAGCCAGGTTGCTGGCAAAGCTGAAATTATCCATTTGAAACGCTTCATTTGCCGCCGAGACAGCCAGTGGAGGTGACTGCATCGCAAACGATAGGGAATTAAATGCTGTATCCGCAACGATTCCCAGGAAACCAGTACCTTGTCCCTGAAAATACTCCGAGAAGACGACTGTATCTATACCCGGTATTCCATCGAACAAACCCGAAACCGTTAATCCTCCATTACTGGTTGTTGAGTTAAAGTCAGCGCCGAATCCGAGTATTTGAGAGGGAAACTCAAACTCGACACTCTCAGAACGACTGGGTGTGGAGGTATAAAATTGACCAGAACTCCAGACTGATGACATCCCTGTAACCTGAATCCCACTTTCTAGGAGTAAGTTTTCACTTTGGTCTCGAGGTGTCGAGAAAGTCTCCGTAGTAATACCAGACACTGTTTCTTCCCAAGCCATCCGGTCAGTGAATACAGTCACCGCTTCAGCCGGAGTCACACCTGTTCCCAAAGCCATCAAAGTCGCGCTAGCTGCTGTCATCGATAAGGTTTTCATGGCAGTTGATGTAAACATGGTTGCTTGCGAGTAAAGGTTTTCGAGGACTCTTCTTTGAAGAAAAAATCTGGAAGATTTAATTTGAGGGGAAACAGATGGCTTTGATTACATTTTTTTTGTTGTTCCTGGACAATTGTTTAAGTTGCTTAGTTAATTAAATAGTGTCATATACGTAGTTTTACTGTCTAGTGAAACTACTTAACTTTGCAAAAACTTTGATATATATCAAAAATACAAAGGCAGGGCAAAACAGCTACAAGCCTTTGATGGTAAGAACTTGAGGGATTTTTAATGAATAACAATTATAAAAACTTCATAAAGCAAATAGTGCAAAACATAAAAACATTGATTTATGAAAACTTTATGGAATTCGTAAATGCTTTATGAGGTCTTCACAAAAGACCCGGATAAAAAAAGATATCCGTAAAATTCCGGAATACTGAAGTGGGGATAGATGAGGTTATTTATCAAGTTTTGATAAAGTGCAATTATTTTTTATCCGAAGAAAATTCCAGTGAAGTTAAGCGTTCTATTTTTGGCGCAACGCAGCAGGTCTTGTGGCTGATTTAATGGAAACAGCAAACCTATTCAACCCATGCATGACCCGTTCCTCTATGTATCACCTTGGCTTTGGGCAAGATGACCTCGGTTCACCGCCGCCTACCCTGGCGCTGTTATCCGGTGATCCGCAACGCGCTTCTCAGATTGCTCAAGACTATTTGCAGGAGGGGCGTCTGCTCTCGGAAAATCGGGGATTAAAGAGTTATCTGGGCAAATTGTCCAATAATCGCCCGATTTTATCGGCGACAAGTGGCATGGGCGCACCGTCTCTGAGTATTGTGGTGAATGAGTTGGTGCAATTGGGGATTGAGACAATTATTCGCGTGGGGACTTGTGGCTCGATTCAAGAGTATGTTCCGGTGGGTAGTATTGTGATTACTCGTGCAGCATTATGTCGCCAAGGTGCAGCTAATGATATTGCTCCGATTGAATATCCGGCGGCGGCTGATCCGTTTCTGACAGTGAGATTAGTGGAGGCGGCGCGGGAGTTAGGGATTGAGCATTATCTGGGGATTACGGCGTCGGTGGATACATTTTATGAAGGGCAAGAACGCACCGATTCGGCGAATCCTTATTTAATCCGTCGGCTTCAAGGCATTACTCGAGAATATCGTCGTTTGAATGTTCTCAACTATGAGATGGAATGTGGCACATTATTGAAAATGGCGGGGGTGTATGGATTTGCCGCCGCTTGTGTTTGTGGTGTTGTTGCCCAGCGAACGGCTGGAGAGGGGGTGATTGTCGGGGAGAAAGAGGTAGCTGTGCAGCGTGCGATCGCGGTAGCCATACGTGCTGCCGAAAACGTTGACTAGAACAGTTTACTAAACCAGCCGATTGATAGAGTCGTCTGAGAATCGCCAGAACCTTTTCCCCATACAGCGCCACATCATCAGGGCGGGCGCGGCGGTTAATCCAAGCAATCGCTTCGGTTAACTCCAATTCATCGGGTACGTCTAGGACTTGGAATCCTCGCGATCGCAAGTCATCAGCAACCAGATTTCCAATACGAATTAAGTTTGTTTGGGGAATTTTACCATGAGTTTCGATAACGCCAACGGGTGTTTTCTGGAGACGCGATCGCAGGTTGGCATGACTCAAGCATACTGCCGTTTGAACCGTTGAGGGCTATGCGATGAAATCAGCAAGAGGTAGCCGTGCCGTCTGCGATCGCTTTTGCCTACACTGGAGAGATTAGTATAATCTCTGGCGGCAAAATTCCCAGGATGTTAAAGACTTTTAATCAAACCAAAACCGTTTATCCTTTTTTCCTATTTCTATTTACCTTATTCCTGACGATCTCACTTGCCCTTCCTTGGGTTAGCGCTCAAGAACCGTCTAAGCCTAAGCCGCAACCCTGGCATATTGATGGGATAATCGCTGCCCTCGACGATGGGCATGACAAAGTTAAAGACTATGCATTCTGGCAATTAATTCGATATGAGCCACAGGAGTTACAAGCTGTCATTGAAAAACCAGAGGATGAGGATATTGCTGAGAAAGCTGCCAACATCCTTCAGAATAAAACCGTTGATTCACACATTCGTCGCCTGATGGTTTATGCATTAGTCAATCTGGGGGAAGCGGGTGTCAACTATATCCCTGATATGCTCAACTTTCTCCAGGATGAAACCGTTGACTTATGGGTTCGTCGTTCGGCGGCTGATGCATTAGTCAATCTGGGGGAAGCGGGTGTCAAGTACATCCCTGATATGCTCAACTTTCTCCAGGATGAAACCGTTGACGGGTTGGTTCGTGGCTCGGTGGCTGATGCATTAGTTAGACTCGGAGAAGCGGGCGCTATATACGCTCCTGAGATTGCCAACATCGTTCAGGATGAAACCGTTGACGGGTGGGTTCGTGGCTCGGCGGCTGATGTATTAGGCAATCTGGGAGAAGCTGGGGCTATATATGCTCCTGAGATTGCTAACATCCTCAAGGATGAAACTGCTGATTCAGGAGTTCGTAGTCGGGCGGCTAATGCATTAGTCAGACTGGGAGAAGCTGGGGTTGTATACATCCCGGACATTCTTAACTTCCTCCAGGATGAAACGGTTGATTCACTAGATCTAAGCTCGACGACTTATGCCTTGGCTTATGCATTAAGAAATATGGGAGAAGCTGGGCTGGCATACATCCCTGAGATTTTCAAGGTTCTCAAGGATGAAACAGTTGATTCACGAGTTCGTAGCGGGGCGGTTGAGAAATTAGGGAAACTGGGCGAGACTGGGGCTGTATACATCCCAGAGATTCTCAACATCTTCAAGGATGAAACAGTTGATTTACGAGTTCGTGAATCGGCGGCTGATGCCTTAAGGAATATGGGAAAAATCGGCGCTGCCTACGCCCCTGATATTTTCAACATCCTTACGGATGAAACCGCTGATGCAAAAGTTCGTGGCTTGGCGGCTGAGGTATTAGGCAAACAGGGGAAAGCTGGCGCTGCTTACGCCCCTGAACTTGTCAACATTCTCCAAGATGAAACCATTGACTCACAACTTCGCGAATCGTCGGCTTATGCATTAGGTGAACTGGGAAAATCCGGCGCTGCTTACGCCCCTGAAATTGCCCAAATAGTCCAGGATGAAACCGTTAACTTGTGGATTCGTTCTTCGGCAGTTAAGGCATTAGGTAAACTAGGAAAAGCTGGCGCTGTATATATCCCGGAAATTCTTAACATTATCCAGGATCAAACTATTGATTCACACATTCGTAAATCGGCGGCTCAGGCATTAGGAAATCTGGGGATAGTTAGCGCTCCATACATCCCGGGAATTCTCAACTTACTCCAGGATGACACCGTTTCTTCAGATTATCGTGGCTCGGCAGTTGTTGCATTGATCAAACTGGGAGAAGCTAGCATTCCATACATTCCTAAAATTTTCAACTTCCTCCAGGAAGACACCGTTGATCCAAGACTTAGTGGCTTCTTGGTGAGTGAGGTATTAGACAAACTGGGGGAAGATAGCGCTCAATACATTCCTGAAATTTTCAATTTCCTCAAGAATGAAACCATTGATTATGATGTTCGTCGCTTCTTGGCGGTTGAGGCATTAGGTAAACTGGGTAAAGCTGGCGCTCAATACATCCCGGAAATTCTTAGCTTCCTTCAGGATGAAACCGTTGACTCATACATTCGTAACTGGGTAGCTCTGGCATTAATTAATATCCGAAAACTGGAGTTAACTGAAATTGTTTTTATTTTGAATAATGTCTATGAACCTAATCAACCAGATTTTGAACAATGGCGGTTTGCCACTTATTTATTGAGTGGGGGTACTGATGAAGTAAAAATGCTGCTGAAATGGTTAGGCTATCCTCAATCAACTCCCACTGCACTCAACTACGAAGAGGGCAAAAAAACACTGGAACTGTTTCTCCAAGTCTGGGAAAACGCTCAGGATTTGCCACGACTGCAAAAGGACTTAGCCGAAAAGATAGCTGTAGTTACATCCTTGGTTTCTTGGAAACCCCAGGATATTGATTTACTGCGACGCCACTACAATAACCTCAAAGCCGGAAACTTCTCTCAAGCTGATACTTTGGAGTCAGTTATTCTCAACCTGAAAAAATAAAATGGGATTCAAACCGTTAAGCTAAAAGCTGACATTTATCTCAAGTTGAGGAACTGTCTCTTGTCGGTGCTAATATAAATAAAACTTTTAGTTTCGAGGTTTAAGTTTTAATATTGTAAAGACAAGGGGACTTGGGGCGGGCAGAAAATGTCACCGATAAATCCTGATTTGACCTGGGTTTGAGGTTGTAGTATTATTTTATTTGAATAGTGTATTTTGGTTATACTACGGTCAATTTTAAATAAAAAACGCTTCAACGCCTGAATTCGGCGTTATTTTATTCGGGCTAGCGTCGGAAAAATTTCAATAATACAAGTATGCTGCATCACCCAATTGTCTGGACTCACTCCGAGGCGGATTTGACAAAAAAACCGTTTAATGAATTTAGTGCCTAGTTGGGGTTTGCTGCAGGGAGTTTCCTGATTTGTGCAGCAAGCCACACTTAGCCGAGCATTTCTGGGTCAATTCCCAAGGCTTGAAGTTGTTCCGGAGTGAGGGATTGAAGCTGCTGTGCTAACTGCTGTCGTTTCTGTCGCTCTTGTTCTAACTGCTGCAGCGCTTGCTGCTTCTCTAGTCGCTCCTGTTGGGCTTGTTCTTGTCCGGTTAACAATAAGTTCCCCTGCTCATCCCACCAACGTAGCCAGGATTGTTCTGGCTGATTCAAGACAACTCCTCGCCATACCCCTAACTCGACCTGCATCGGTTTAATCGGATAATGTCCCCGTTGATTGGGAGTCATCGGCTCATAATCCGTACCGACAAGGTGATACATCTCCAACCTATCGTTGCTGATTTGATAGATGCCATAATAGGGAACTCTCATCACCCGTTCATAGACCCAAAATTTACCAGGTTTGGTGACGACTCCAGTTTCAGTACGAGATAAGGGAGTATCATCACGTTCCTCACTCCCATCTCCAGAGGCAAACTCTAAGACGATGGTGGGTGTAATATATTCCCGCCACAACACATAAGAGCGACGGTTGACTCCATCTAATCGAGGCGGTACATTTGGCACATAAAACCAGTCTGGCGCTTCTGCTCCCTTCTCCGGTGGGTCAGTTTCGCGCCAGTAAATCCCACAATCTTGTCCAATACAATATTGCCCGTCTGGATGCAGTCGCCGTAAGGTGGAATCAAGGGAATCAGTAAGAATTAGGCTTTGGGGATGCTCCTGGAAATTTTTTACGAATGTACCATCTGATTCAGGTAACTGGGTATGGTCAGGAAATTGGGGCGGTAGATTAATCTCCGTTAGTATTTCAGGCATAGTCGAATGAGTGTGGCAACAAATAACTGCTCCTATTGTCCCGCATCGATGAGGTTAACGTATTCTGCCCCAGCTTCTCTTATAGCAACCGCCATAGCGGTTAGGACACATCATTTATGTTCCAGACGCGCCATGGCGCGTCTCTACAATGGTGCCGAAAGTCCTAATCGATGTGTCTACTGCTATAACCGAACAGGATTGATCCGACGTCCTCCTCCCTCATCGGGATTTTAGCTCTGTTCGCCGGAAGCCCCACACCATACCTGTACTTCGACAGGCTCAGTAACAACCCAGGTTGGTGTCGGGATGGATAGGCGGGTCATTGTCGGTACAGAAATGACCAATAAATTAATCGGGTGAGTGTTGATTTTCGATGTACCTCTTTAGCGCTGAAACTGTAATTGGTGTATATTAAGATAGTCACCAGCCTTTGGGGAGACAATGAGAACCGCTTATCAGTACAAGCTACGCCCAACCAAACAGCAAGTCATTGAACTTGACAGATGGCTAGCTATGCTGTGCGCTCAGTACAACTATTTGTTGGCTGATAGATTCAACTGGTATGAGCAAAACCGTTCTCCAGTAAACGCTTGTCCCTTAATCTGTCATCTTCCTGAATTAAGAGACCCCCCAGATTACTATTCTCAGAAAAAAACTTTACCTCAACTAAAGAAAACCCATCCCTGGTATAAAGAAATTTACTCCCAAGTCCTACAGGATGTAGTCAAGAGAGTAAAGGTAACGTTTGATAAATTCCTCAAAGGCGATAGCAACGGCCAACGTAGCGGGAAGCCAAGGTTTAAAGCCCGTAACCGATATCGCACCTTGACTTATCCCCAGATGAAAGATGGGTGTTGGCAAGGTAATCTAATCAACTTACCGATGTTCGGCCAAGTTAAAGTTATCCTACATCGCTCTATCCCTGATGGATTCAAAATAAAAACAGCATCTGTTACCAAGAAAGCTGATGGTTACTATCTGACCTTATCGATGGCAGACAAGACAGTTCCGGAAATAAAGCCAGATTTTCACCCCGATTCAATTACAGGGATTGACGTAGGTTTAAAGGAATTCTTGACAACTGCCGATGGTGAAACTATTGCGATACCTCAACATTACCGTAAAGCTCAAAAACGGTTAGGAGTTATCCAGAAACGGGTAGCCCGCCGAAAAAAGGGGAGTAAGGGTAGGCTTAAGGCTATCAAGCAACTAGGAAAACAACACAAGCAGGTAGCAGATAAACGGAAGGACTTTCACTTCAAAACAGCTAATTATCTACTATCAAAGTATGACTGTGTTGCTCATGAGAATTTAAACGTTAAAGGACTTACTCAAACTAGATTGGCTAAATCTGTGCTGGATGCTGGGTGGTCAAACTTTCTGTCGATTCTGACAAACAAAGCCGAAAAAGCTGGTTTGTTGGTAATTCCAGTAAGCGCCCATAACACATCACAGGATTGCTCGAATTGTGGAGAGAAAGTACCCAAAAAGTTGCACGTTCGATGGCATGATTGCCCCCATTGTGGATGCAGTCTTGACCGTGATCATAACGCAGCTATCAACATAAAAAATAGAGCGGAGGGGCATCCCGTTCTTAAAGCTCAACGTCTCCTACGCAATAGCCGGATTGGTTGAGAAGCCTACACTATACCTGTACTCAGGTTAGTGTAGGAGTATGTCACTATAAAATGTTACTCAACTCGTTTCCGCTACTTTCTCCATTAGACGAAAATAAGAGAATAGGGACTAAGAAGAAGAACGGGAACGCTTGAATGTACATCTATCGCACCTCTGGGTTTAATGAGAAAGCAGAACGCTATGGAATTCGCGATCGCATCGATGATCTGTGTACTCAACTGCAAACTCAACGACTCGATGAAGTGCAATCCCGGTTTGAGCGGGTTTATCCCTACCTAAAGCGCCGCATCCTCAACCAACGCCTGATTGGTCGTATCCTGCATCTGGATCATCAGCAACTCTTGTGCTTCATTGATATCTTTAAACGGGGTGATCACGACTATGAACAGTTTCTGGAATCCCCCCTTGATTATGGTCGCACCCATCTGGAACCCCAACTCGATCGGCAACAGATTCGCGATTGGTTAACCCAAGCCCAATCTCAGCAACAATCGGTTGAACCGTTACCTGAACTCCCGCAACGCTTGCGCCCTTGGCTTGATCCGCCGGGATGGGAACGAGATATTGTCCCAGACGATTGGGTGATCTATGAAAGTGAAGAATGGGTGAGACAGTTGACCACGGTTAAACTGCAAGAGGCGTGGAAAACTTATTATCAGATTATTTCCCAGATTAATACCCATACCGCCCCATCTACGGGAAATGGTAATGGTAATCGTGCAGCCATCCCCACCGATAGCTTCGCCGAAACTCTGATTATTTCCCGTGAACCCCACCTTCCCGAAAATGTCAACCTGTGGGGGGAAAACAATTGTTACGTCCTCTACAGCCAGATTGAAACCACCGACGCCAGTGTTCGCGGTGTCCTATTTCTCTTAGCCGCCTTTGATCACCCTCCCTCCAGCGCCGAGATTCGGGACGTGGGACGGCGCACCACCCTATTTAATGGTGCAAACACCCCCAACCGCTTATCCCAATCCCTGACTATCCACGAATTAACGCCCTTCGCCCGTCGTTCCTATCCCGCTTACCTCTTAGCCGATGACGAAAGTTGGCTGGCGATTGAACGGGGGAGAGAGGCAAATCTCGCCCTTTCCCCGGAAGAAGAGGAGATTCTGCAATCGGTATCTTGTCCTACCCCCCAAACCGATTCACTTCCCCTATTTATTAATGGACGGGCGGGTAGTGGCAAGTCCACGATGCTAATTTATCTGTTTGCCGACTACTGCTACCGTAAATATTACACCCCCCAAGGACATCGCCGTCCCGAACCGCTTCCGGGTAAACCCCTGTTTCTCACCTACAATGAACGGTTATTAGACATTGCCAGAGATGGAGTCAACCGAATCCTGCGTTCCCACCACCGCTTTGTCGCTGAACGCAGTCCCGGTGATCACATTCCCAATTGCGATCGCTATTTTCAACCCTTCGGTAAATTTCTGTTAAGCTTACTCCCCCCCCAGGAACGACAACGGTTTAATCCAGACCACTATATTTCCTTCCATCGGTTCAAACAACTGTATCAGGGAACCTGTCTCGAACCCGCCCTAGCCAAACTGATCTTGCATCTTCCCCAATCCCGCCGCTATTCTCCAGAAATTTGTTGGCACATTATCCGCAGTTTTATTAAAGGCTATGGTCAATCGGACGACATGACGCCGGAAGACTATCAAGAGGAAGTTCCTCGCAAAGAACGCACGATTGATGTAGATAAATTTCAGGGAATCTATGACACGATTTGGCAACACTGGTATAAACATCTAACCACGGAACTGGATTACTGGGATGACCAAGATTTAATTGCCAGAGTCTTGGACTTGAAGTGTTATCATCCCCACTATACCGCCATATTCTGCGATGAAGCCCAAGACTTTACCCGCCTAGAGTTACAGCTTATTATGCGGTTGTCGCTGTTTTCCCAATACCATTTGGGATACCAACCGATTCCTAGTTTACCCTTTGCCTTTGCCGGTGATCCCTTTCAAACCTTAAACCCAACTGGATTCCATTGGTCTAGCACCCAAACGGCTTTTGATGCCGAAGTGATTACCGCCCTTGATCCGGCGGATCAATTAAAGTTGACGGTTAATTTTCAGGAACTATCCTATAACTATCGGTCGAGTCTGTCTATTGTTCAATTCACCAACTTAATTCAGCTTTGGCGTCACGTTCTGTTTGACATTCCCGAACTCCAACCCCAAACCGCATGGCATCCAGGTGATTTTCCTGAACCGCAAATGTTTATTCTCAATCAGACGATTAGTGCGGAGGAATTAATTACTTATATCAAAGACACGATTATCATTGTTCCCTGTGAGGAAGGGGAAGAATTGGCGTATGCCCAAACGGATGAAGTCTTATCTCAAATCTTTCCGCAGTTGAATCCGAGGGAACAGGGAACACCTCGGCTTACCTCGACTCCGCTCGGTAACACGCTCGGTGTGTCACAGGGAACAGAGGAGATGAGAGAATTAACTCAACATTCCACACTATCCCCAGAACCCTTAAAAAATGTTTTAAGTGCCATTTCTGCCAAGGGATTGGAATTTAAACGGGTAATTTTGTATAAATTTGGTGAAGAGTGTAGCGATAATGTCTGGAACCTACAAGGCGTTGATCAAAAAGTTAAGGTTGAATACTTTTTCAATAAACTCTATGTCGCCGCTAGTCGGGCAACGGATTATTTATTTATCGTCGATTCAGACATAGGAAACCGTCAACTGTGGCACTATGCCAGTGATGAAGCCTTGTTACAGGCAATGTTAGGATATGCTAAACAGAAAGCCTGTTGGCAAGATAATGTGAAAACCCTAGCACCGGGTATGCCAAATATGGTAGAGACAATGCGTGAAGATGACCCGGGTGCGATCGCGCAAGAATTTCAGCTTAAAGGATTACATGCAGAGAATCCCAGTTTACTACGCCGAGCCAAACAATTCTATCGGGATTTAGGGGATATCACTCAAGCCAACTCTTGTCAGGCGTGGGCGCTGAAGTTTGAGAGGCAGTATCGAGACGCGGGTCATTGTTTCCTGGAGTTGGGGGAATCCGATCAGGCGTGGGATTGCTTCTGGCAGGGGCTATGCTGGTCAGAATTGGTGGCTTGGTATGATTCGCACCCCCACCATCAATCAGCGGCTGAGGGCATCCTGGCGCGGTTTATGGTGACACCTGCTGATGATTTAGCCGCACTGGATAGTTTTACTCGGTATATTATCAGTCATGAATCATGGGTTCTTCAGGGAAATCAACAGGTTAATCAGCAAAAACAATGGCAGCAAGGAATTAAAGATTATGCCCGTCGCATTGAAACCATTCCTAATGATTCCTCAATACCCTCATCACAATGGCAGCAGTTTGGCGACGTTCTAGCTATCTTAGCCTCAGCGGGTTACTCAGAACTAAAGGTGCAAGCGGGAACCTGTTTTTATCGCGCCCAAAATTATGATCAAGCGATACAGTATTGGGACGAAAGTAATGCAACTCAAACCCCAGACTATCATCGGGCAAAAGCCTTTACTGTCGGTATGCCAGAAGGATTAGCGTATTTGGCACAAGCAGGCGAAGCTGATCAAATTATCCACCAATGGCGGCAAGCTGACAAACCGCGCGATCGCAAATGGCTGCGCTATGTCGCCCAGGCGTTAGAAACGAAGCAGGAATACCAACAAGCCTGTGTGGTTTATGTGGGGTTGGATGACTTAGCTAAAGTCAAAGACTGTTTTCGACTGGCGACGCAGGATGGGATTAGAATCAAGTTGCTGCGGCTACTTTTCCGTTATTTGTTCCGCCAGAAATACTGGCAAGATGCCCTCGAATTGCTAGACACCGATTTGCCCAATGTCATCGGTTCAACCGAGGAAAAAGCCGCGTTAAATTTCGACATTGTTTATGAACTGGCAGGTTCAGAATTAGTCCCCCAAAACTTGAGCAAAGACCAACGCCAGGACTATGCACAATTTATAAAAGAGCGGGTTTTATCCAATTGTGACTGGCAAGACTACCTGTTGATGCCACAGATAGGAATTGCTCTGGAAAAAGTTGGAGCATTGGTGGAAATATTAGCATTCTACGAGCAATTTGTCAATGACAATAACCTAAAACAGCGTCAATTTGCCCGAGAACGTTGGATAGGGACGAAGAAAAAACAAGTGGATTATGTGACAAATCAGGGGAAGCTGAGGAAAGCAGCAAAATTGCAGTCGAATTTAATTAAAAAAGCGCAGCAGTGGGTAATTAATCCCGATGGTATCTCGGTGATTCCCCCATTAGCGCCAAGAGAACGTCCTTTGACAGATAAGGGAGTTAACTCAAAACCTAATCAGGGCGGGTTTGGCACAAACGTTACTATCGATAGTGAAAAGCAAGTTTCTCAACCCGCGCCTACACACTCAACACGTCCCCAATCCCCTAACACTGAGCAACTCACAATTACTGGATTACCCCCGGAAATAAGAGTAGAGGAATTCGAGAATGGGGTAATCGGATTCACGGTGCGTCACTTGGCAATTAAGGTAATGAAATCAATCCATCACGTCTTAATTACTGATATTCTCAGTAATCGAGAGGTACGTGTAGATTGGGCAAAATGCCAGGTAAATTTAGGAGATGTGATGGTGGAAGCTAGGGAAAGTCAACAGTTATCCTTTACGCTGGTTGCTAGTGGTTATCGGGGTGTTCTATTCTGTAATCAGCCAGAACCGCGACTGGAATTAGAGATTGAGGGATGTCAGAATCGGATGGCGATTTGTTTGTAGTCAGCACTTTAGTGCTGGGAAATTAAGTATTTGAAGCCACTAAAGTGGCTACTACAAACTAGCTACTACAAACCCCCTTTTCAAGGCTGTGAGTGGCTTTCTGTTTTAGTGAATGGGTGAATGACAAAATCATAGCCGTAACCGGAACGAGAACCTGGCTCAATCGTGACAAGTTGGCTCAAGGGATTGGTCAACTGCATTGTGCGATCGCCTGATGGTAAGAATTGTACCTTACCCGTTGCCCCATCAACACTAAAACTTTCTGAACGTAGGGTTTCAGCCACCCCTTGACGAGTGGGATTCTGCTTCAGTGCCGCAATCAGGGCTTGGGTAGCATCATAAGATAAGGCGGTGCGCCAGCTTACATCTGCCCACCAAAGCTTTCTTGATGTTTCTGCAAAATTGGACTGAGAATTGCTAATATGCCAGGGAACGGCAATCATCATGTCTTTGACATTTTCTTCGTCCTGAGCAACCTCCAAGAGTTTCGTACCATAGAATGCATCTCCCCCTAAAATAATTTGATTCCCCCGCTTTTGTTTAATGATCTCAATCGCGTCGTCGATTTCCTCCCTGTCGAGCAACAATACCAGCACCTTAGCGCCTTGCTGCGTGGATTCTTGAACCGTTTGTTGGGCATCAAAATTAAGATCAGACAAGTCAAATTCTTGTAACACTTGCCCTCCTGCTGAACGAACAGCATCACTAAATGCTAACTTCAGGGATTGGCTATACTGACTTTGAGAATTATAGAAGACAACCGCGTTTTTCTCCTGGAGTTTATTTAGCATAGAGTTAGCCAACGTTGTCGCCGTGGTATTATCGTCGGGTGCGGTGCGGAACCTATATTGATCGGAATACCAACGGGGTTTAAACCATTGCGTAGAGGTACTAACTGGAGAAATGGCGGCTAATTTTTGGGCTTGATAAACCTTTCCCGCCGCTAGAGTAACATCACTGGCAAAATGTCCGACAACCCCCAGCACATCCGGATTTTTGCTCAATTCTTGGGCGATTTGTTTACCGACTTTGGGATCGTTATTATCATTCGCAATTAATACCCGCAAGAGTACACCATTAATCCCCCCTTCTCGGTTAATTTCATCTTGAGCTTGAGCCACACCACGCAAGACTTCCAATCCATGATGAACAGTATTCCCTAGGGGAACCGATACAGCAATAGTGTAAGATTTTCGAGTGCCAATGCGAGCATTATTCAAGTAAATTAAAGCTTCGGGATCATTGCGGTTTTCCCGTAGGGATGTCGTGAGTTCATCAATCGCTGTGGGAAAAGCACCAGCGGCGATTTCTTGCACTCCAGCTTGCTTGTCCCGATTGGTGAGGCTGGGCACTAAGAGTTTATCACCCCCCCGACTCAGGATTCTCTGGGTGGATACAGCAATTCCACCACAAAGTTGGCGATTAGGGTTATTCTGAAAATAATCTCCGATTGTATTGCAGATTCCTGCCTTGAGAGCGTCTACATTACCTATTTGCCGCAGTTCAATCGAGCCATTGTTTCGACCAATTGCTAGGAATTTACCATCCTGACTAAAGGCGACATTTGCAACACCTTGAGCCTGATGAGTGGAAATTAGGGACAGTTTCGCCTCAGCTTTATCCGATGTATCCCATAGATTGAGTGTGCCATTCTGACCAATGGTAGCGATGATGTTACTATTGGGACTAAAGACTAAACGGGTAATACTGGTTTGCTGTGTGGGAATTTGGTCAAGTAAGTTTCCCTTTGTGTCCCACAGTTTTAGCAACCCTTGATTTCCAGCCGTTGCTATTTTCTTATTGTTGGGACTAAAGGCTACACTTTGAATAGGTTGCTGGGTTTGGAATTGATCCACTGACTGATTGGATAGTTTACCCCATGAGACAGTCCACAGGTTCAGGATATTACCTTGTGCCGTTGCCAGTTGTTTTCCGTCTGGACTAAACGCTAAACTATTGATTTGTGTTCGACTTAGTTGGCTATTGGAGATATCGATAGGATTGAGAGTGTCATTCTGAATTTGCCACAGCTTGAGTTGACCATTACTGCCAATTGTGGCTAATTTCCGCTTATTGGGACTAGCAGCGAGACTCTGGATTTGTTGTTGCTGAGTGGCAAAGGACTTAATTTGGTTAGTGGAGATAGTCCAGAGTTTAATCGTATCATCTTTGCCCACTATAATCAACGTCTCCCCATCCGGACTAAAGGTTACATTCTTCACCCCTCCCTGTTGCTGTTGGACGATTTCAGTAGCCGGATTTAAGCTTACTGTACCATCCTCTCGGACATTCCAAAGGTTGAGTTGATTGTTGTTACTAATCGTGGCGAGGAGTTCCTGATTCGGACTAAACTCCATACGTTGAATCGTCCCCTGTGTAGTCGAGAATTGAGCCGGACGGTTACTAGATATGTCCCATACCTTGACCGTACCATCTCCTCCCCCGGTCACCAGTTGCCTGCTGTCTAAGGGACTAAAGGCTACACTATAAAGTTGTCCTTGTCCGGTGTCAAATTGTTCGACAATGGCGTTCTGGGTGATATCCCATATCCGGACTAATCCCGTCTCATTTTCCCCTGCACTTGCACTTGCGATCGCGAGTCGTTTTTCGTCTGGACTAAATGCTACGCTGGTGAATGTCTCATTGTCTGTTTTGGGAATGGGAAGTTGCTGAAATTGATCACTTTCTTCATCCCAAAGATTGATAGTGTCACCGTCTTTTCCCACCGTGACGAGATGTTCCCCGTCGGGACTACTGGCTAACTGTTTAATCAGTCCTAAATCCTTGGGGAAAGGTTCGGTACAATGTTTACCCGATGATGTTTTTTTGAAGTCTCCCTCATGAAGGGGGAAAAAGCGCGTCGTGCCATCTTCAAAAATAGTCATCATTCCAGCATATTCGTCGTCTTCAAGTTGATTATATCGCCAGTTGTCTTCATCCGGTTCAGTACCATCATTGGTATCGATGAAGGCGAACACAACCTGAGTGATAGGATTGGATGATGATTCGGTGTTCTTATCCGTATTGTTGTTTTTCTCATCACAGACTGGCATATCTGGCAGTGAAATTGTATCAATTTCCTCACCTGATATATCTCGGATACTGATCTCATTGTTCTCTCCACTGGTTAACCAGAGATTCCCTTCTGGACTAAAGGCGATACTTTTAATATCTCCTGCATCTGTTTTAAATCGGGCAGTTTGTTGACCCAAATTATTCCAAAATTTTACAGTATCGTCTCCTGCAATCGTTGCTAGTGTCTTGCCATCAGGACTAAAAACTGCACTCGTAGCGGTTATCGTTTGATTACTGGCTTCAATTGGTGGTATTTCTACAATAGACTTGTCCCAAATCCGTTTGATGGGCGACGGCAAACTTCTATCGTGTAGCCTGATAGCACTGTCTTCACCAATGGTTGCTAACCATTTTTTATCTTCACTGAAGGCGATATCGTAGAGAATGTTTTGTTCTGTTTTAATTTCTTCTGGAACTTGGCTGGCGAGGGTAGCTGTTCTACCGTTATTTTGAATCGTCCATAGTTTAATTGTACCTTGATCACCACTGGTTGCCAATTTCCCGTCAGGGGTGAAAGCTAAGCTATAGACATTTCTTTTATCAGTGGGAAATTCTCCCAGCTTGTTGCCTAAGATGTCCCATAATCTGACAGTATTGTTTTGTCCAACAGTAGCGATGATATTCTTATTAGGACTGAATGCTATGTCTTTAATAGGTACTGTGGGTTGGTTGTTTTGAGTAGGTACTGTGGGTTGATTTTTTTGACGAGTTGCTGTCTGTTGGTTGTTTGGAGGTTGACCTGCTTGACCCAGTGGTGTGTTGGCGATATTCCTGGGGATACATTTGCCCTGGTTAATGTCCCATAGATTAACGGTGGTGGTTGGATTGTTCTGAGCGTCTTTTCCCTCTATAAGGGTTGCCAATAGCTTATTGTCATGACTAAAGGCTACACCAGAGATATTCCCTAGGTTAGCTTCAGAAGTATTGGTTGGATTAGCTTCAGAAGGATTGGTTGGGTTAGTTCCAGAAGTATTGGTTGGGTTAGCTTCAGAAGTATTGGTTGGATTAGCTTCAGAAGTATTGGTTGGATTAGCTTCAGAAGTATTGGTTGGGTTAGTTCCAGAAGTATTGGTTGGGTTAGCTTCAGAAGTATTGGTTGGATTAGCTTCAGAAGGATTGGTTGGATTAGCACCAGAAGAATTGGCTGGGTTAGTTCCAGAATTATTTTCTAGATTAGTTACAGAATTATTGGTTGGGTTCGCAATTGAGCAGATTGTACTGTTTGAATTGTAATCGACGATGCCATCATTTTTCAGATTCCACAGGTTAACTGTACCATTTCCGCCCCCCGTTGCTAATCGTTTGCCATCCTGACTGAATGCTACACTATAGAGCCGATTTTGACCTGTTGAGAATTGGTCAACTTGATTACCTAATTTATCCCAAAGTCGAATTGTATCGCCATCACCAATGGTTGCCAATTCGTTAGTTTTCGGATTGAAAGCTACCTGAGCAAACGTCGCGCGATCGCTCTCTATGCGGTTGCGTTCTTTTACGGTATAAAAAGCCTTGTACATTGTTTCTTGAACTTCGGCTAAGGCGGTATCAGGAGGGAAAAATCGAACCAGTGGATGTTTGGAAATATCGACAGCTTTTAAAATATCGACAAAGGTGCGGATATCGCGATCGGATTTTAAGTTACCTTCGGCGGATTCTCTCCACGCCATCATTTCTTCAATTTTAGCTTTTCGTTGCTCGAACACAGCCCAACCCGTTAACCCGACTAATCCCACTCCTGTCAACAAAATAACTAACACAAGCCGATAAGTATTTCTCCCTTTTTGGATGATGCTTTCTCGCACAAACTCATCTTCAGTTTTATTGAACCAACTTTCTGGGGAGTCCAAGAATAAATCCAACTGAGCCAGTCGAGGATCATTGTGCCAAAGGTAATTTTTTGAGAGTCCACTGGATTGTTGTTTAGCTAGACGAGCCTTTTTAACCTTGCGGATTGGATGCTGGGCTTGAGCAATGAAAAAAGCTTCAACTTTTTCCAAGCAATAAAAAAAGTATTTTATTCTAAATTTAGATTTAGTTTTGCTATCTTTTTCTGGCTTATTTATTTCATTCCAATCATTCGCTACAGGAGTTAACTTGCGTTGTAAAATTAAATTTTCTTCTTGTTCATTTTTCCATTTCTGCAATTGAGCCCAGTTTTGTACTAAAGCATCATGTGCTGGCTCAACATAGGATTTACCTTCAGAATTATTTCCCTGAACCAATAAACGTGCCTGACAAAATTGCTGAATCACGTTTTGGGCACGTTGATGTTCTGCCTCATCTGGATAGTGTAGTTCCGATGAAAGTACCCGACGGCGAGCTTCATCACCCACATCAACCATCCGTAGCATTACCTGACGCACGGTTTTTTCATAAGCTTTATCTTTTTGAACTAGAGCATCATATTCTTTATCTGCACGCTTGGTTATACAACCAAAGACTTCTCCTATCTTTTTATAATCGTCTTCTATTAAAGCTCGCTGATCTCGATTAAATTTGTTGTTTTCCTCCATATAGTTTAGATACAATTCACTCAAAGCGAAAGAAAGTAAGGGCAATGCTCCTGGCATTTGTATAACTTGGTTAATAAGATGATCGACTAAACTAGGAGGATCAAAAACTATTTCTTTTTCTGCCGCTGGTTTCTCAATCACTTCTCGCAATTCATTCTGAGTCATCGGCGTGACGATAAACCTGGCATCGTCTACCCAGAAATCTTTGAGGATACCATCTTTAAATTGAGCCTCAAAATCACTTCGGAGGGTGATAACGACATCAAAGCAATCCTTACATTGGGCGATCGCTTCTTTGAGGAGTTCTTGGAAACAATGTTGTTCTGTATTACCATTTTTAGTTTTCTCGTTACTGTCACTTTTAGCTAGAGTATTCAATTCTTCAAACTGATCAACTGCCAGTAAAAGTTTAGCTGTTTTATTTTTACTTTTCCAAACTTTAATAATGGCAACTAAAAATCTTGTGCCTCCTTTCAACTCTAAGACTAAATTTTTAGTTAATTTGTCTATTTTTTTGATGAGATTATTTCTTTTGTTAAACTTGTCAAGCCATAGTTTAATAGAGACTGGCTTAGTACAGTCACTATCTCTCCATTCTTTCAGAAACTCAACTTGCTCATTAGTTAGTTTTAAATGCTTAATGGATTGGCAGAGTTCGGTATTATGTTCATTGATTTTGCTAAACTTAATGGTATCTATCCAAGATTGTGAGTCTTTTTCCAGGATTTGAGTCAAGTTCTTAATAGTTGCGAGATCCTGTAACGCCGTTTCATCTTTAATTGGCAAAAATGCCTGTGCCAACGCTGTCAGGGGGCTGTCTCCCACTCGCATCGGACCTAAAATTGTAAACTGATGCTCATTACGCAGACGAGGTAACAATCCGGCTTTCATTAAGCTGGACTTACCTGATCCGGAAACCCCTAGAATTACTGTAAACGCTTTGTTTTCGTTGATGACGTGATTCGTAAGCTTCTCAATCAGTTTGCTTCTACCATGGAACAGCTTACTATGTTCTTCATCATAGGATTCCAATCCTCGGTACGGATTATTTTCCGGAGTAATTTTTGGAGCTTCCTTTAACTTGTCTCGATTAAAATCTTTTAAAAGAAAGAAAAAGCGCCCGTTGCCATGTTTTCTCAGTGAAAACAAGCTCGGCGTTTGCTCATGGCTGTGTTTGTCTGCTACCGTGTAAACGTTGTTCGCCAGATAAATTTCCAGCTCATTCGCGATGAGAATATGGTCGTTATCCGTATCAGCTGTTCGCTGAGAACGTGGGTCAGTTTTTCCCTGTAGGGCATCAAAAAGAGCTTGAGCAAAAGGGGAATGGTTGGTACCTGATACTCTCCCTCGATAGCCTAAACTATCCAAAGCTTTCTGATTATAACCAGCTGAGGTAATTACTTGCCATGCAGGATCACGGATAAAGCGATCATAGGTTTCTTGGTAGACTGGGACTGCAAGCTCAACATCTCGCTGGCAAGTTCCCCAACGAAAAGCTCCAGCAAAGCAGCAATCGAGAATCAGTAACATGTGCCGACAGTCCAGTTTAAGCAGGGCATCATGCAGCTTTCTCATCGGCAACCAGGTGCTTGTGTCATTCGCAGCATCTTGAGGAAGAAAGTAGCCTGTCGGTCCATTTTCAGTTTCTGTCGCCTTCGTCGCCTTCCCGTGTCCAGCAAAGTAGAAGATTACCCGATCATTGTCATCCACTTGTACTGTCTCGTTATCCAGAGGTATCTTTCCCTTTTGAAAGTTTTCCAGGAGTTGGTCTAACTTTTCGAGAGTAGCATCCTCATCGGTTAGTAAGCGAACCTCATACTTATTTTGCTCTTGATACTTCTCTTCAAGCTGCTCATGGTGATGTTTGAGAATTCTGGCAAGTTCCTCAGCATCCGAAACAGCCGTTTCTAGAGGTTTTTGGAGATTGTCATACTTATTAATTCCGATAATGATGGCGAAATTATGCTGAAAATCAGAGTTTGAATTAAACATTGGTAGAACCCTCTTGAATAGGAAGAAAACAAAGATGATTTTTGGGGGTAAACATTTAGTCCTCTAATGAGGACTTGAGCTATTAGGGCAAGGGGGGCGTTACGCTTGACTAACGCACCCTAAATTTGGCTACTTTTGGCTTGCTATTGAATCTCAAGGGTGGACTGTGGTGACTACAACTTGCTCTGTGTACCAATCCTCATACATTTCTTCGCTTGCACTTCCAACGTCACGATTTTGAACCCGATCCATGAAACGATTCAAAGTCCCTTGCTTATATAAACTTCTTGTTTGGTATTTTTCTCGAGGGGCATCAAGTTTATCCTGTTCCATTAATTTGGCATCAAAATCTTCAGTGCTAACGATTAACTTGAAAATATCTTTGTATTCAGTAATACCCGGTTTTAATAACGGTTTTGGTATGCTGTTCTTCAATCGTCTTGAAAAATGAGGTTGACTGTTTGGTTTTATCTCCAAAGTAGTCTTAAAGAAAGCCGCCTTAACAGCGAAAAGCCCCGATAAATCAAATACATTACAGTAAAGTGTTTTATCGCTGTTATTAGTAATGCTTAGTCTAAAAATAGGTTCTGAAAACTTACCCTCTTTGTATTTGTACTCTAAACAAATTCCATTCGATTGAGATAATTCTTTGTTGTCCTCTGAAAATATTTTCATTTTGATATCACCCGGTTTAATTGAACTTGTAGGAGGACTTTGGAGTTTAACAATTGTCTGCCAACGGGCAATATGTTCTAGACGTCGAATTACTTTTTCTGCATTCTCAATCGTATAGCTGTCAATTTGCTCCACGAGGGGATGATCATCGTTGGGTCGGACAATTAAATATTGATTATTACTGCACAGCAGACGAAACTCTGCCTTGGTGAGTTCTTGTTCCTCGTCCACATATATTGAAGGCTTGCCCAAATGTGCTGATTTTAAAGCTTGGCGTGCTAAATTAACTCCTGCTTTTTCTCCATCAAAATAAATTCCTAAACGTGGCAAGGGTAAGCGGGTAACAACGGCTTTAAACTGGCGCTCTTTGGTCAAATTTTCAAGACCGCTGATTTCCACTTTACTCAGTGATTGCAACACCTCAGTCACTTCAGCTTCACCAACAGACTTTGATGGATCGCGTAAATCTTTACAGTTACTCGGAAACATTGCCAGAAAAGTTGTTTCACCCTTAGAAGGGCGTGGAATGCCGTGGACAGCACCCCCATCAATTACCCAGTCATTACATTCTTTGTTATACGAAACCATAAAGTAGGATTGACGTTCTGCGATCGCACCGTCCAAGAAAACTTGGTTTTCATCATCTTCATCATCTGAAGAATAGACTTCAATCTGCGGTGATTGCTGATTAAAATAACTGTAGAGTAAAGAATTAGTTTGCCTCAATAAATCTTGGTAGGTTAACTTGTTGCCATTATTGCGTAACGTCTCCATCAAGCAATAAGAAAATGCTCCCCGTCGTTCGTTATTTATTTCATCCTTTGCTTCTTGAAAGTCCCGACAAGCTGCTAGGAGAATATGGCGTCCTTGGGGTAAGTTCCAACCACTGCGGTATTTTTCAGGGTTACTACAAGGAAGCCATATAGTTTCTAACTCCTCCGGCTGGAAAATGTAGCTATTAAGTGGACGTTCACGCCGATCGATCGAACCGCGACGCACTTTTGTCTCTAGCAACGGGTCTTTTGTCCCAGAACCCGAATGGCAGGAATCCAGGATAATACAAATATGGGGATTGTTTTTTGCGACTTTATCAATCAAGTATCCCAATTCTTTATCGGCTAAATCCCAGCCTCCTTTAGTACGACTGTCATAACAAATTAACGTTTCCTGTAGTAGATCTGGCTCTAAATGCTCAAACTCTTTAGGTGTTGTTGCTTGACCGCCATGACCGCTGTAGTAAAAGAGAACGATATCATTCCTTCCCGCCTGACACAAATGTTGTAGAAAACCATCAATAATTGCCTGACGGGTAGCTTGTTGATCCAAGAGCTTGTGTAGCTTAAGTTGGAATCCATCTGTAGCCACCCGCTCTAGCAAGTACTCTTCGACAGCATTAATGTCTTTCAGACAGCCATATAAACGAGAGACGGGTTCAGGGTATTCGTTAATTCCCACTAGCAGTGCATAAAGATTGCGACTCATCTTAATTTCTCCTCGTGACAAATTAATAGGGTTACTTGGTAGTATGCATCTTCAGGTCAGTCAAAAGTTGAGTTAAATTCAGGAATTTTCTTGCCTCAACTCAATTCAGTCAATTCGGAAAACTTGAGGAAAATTCAGGGAAAAGCCAATCGACACTGGATACAGTCAGAAATTTCCAGTTTAAATTCAGGATAGATAAGATAAAAGCTCGATTTAACCCAATACAGGATCAATCGGGTCAAGCAAATTTAAGTCGCCATAACTACCCTAGAACGAGAAATATTCTCGCTCACTGGTTGAATCAAGTGCAGTTGGAACCCATCAATAAATAGCTGATGGGTAGCCTCTTGGTTTAAGAAGTTGTGTAGATGAAATTACCTAATCCATTACCCCTACGTCGGGGTACGGCAATGCCGTACCCTCTTATCACCTTCGTCGTCTAATACCAAGTTGCGTTTAAATAGTTAAAAATGACCTCTCTCTCTACCCCTCTCCTGCAAGGTGAGGGGAGCCATTTTAAC
This sequence comes from Coleofasciculus chthonoplastes PCC 7420, assembly GCF_000155555.1. GTDB lineage: Bacteria > Cyanobacteriota > Cyanobacteriia > Cyanobacteriales > Coleofasciculaceae > Coleofasciculus > Coleofasciculus chthonoplastes_A. The sequence goes on along the minus strand of NZ_DS989842.1, from coordinate 25,147 downwards.
GTCTCTACTCTCCCTGTTTTTTAGCTAAAGTTTACACCAATGTTCTATACACCTTTTCCAAGTTTGCACTCTCATTCCTAGTGCAAAATCTGACTTTTAACGCCATTTAAAAAATCGATATCAAACGGGTTATAACGAGAGTAGCTAACCCGGATTTAGGATCAAGTACTATTGGGATTATTGGAAATTTGATGCTTTATCACAAAGCTGGCGATCGCTGGCGCTGAGACTTTGGCTATTTTTGAGATAATCTGCCGCCCAATTGCAAATTTCTGTGAACAAATCTTTGTCTGTGCCAAGTTTCCAGAGTCTAACTTTGCCGTTTACTCCCTCCCCACCCTCAGTTGCTAAGGTTGCTAAAAATTGTCCATCAGGACTGAAGGCGACATTTGAGATATTATCGAGAGTTTGGAATGGGCTAAGCTTATAATCTTTTTCTGGTATTGAAAACCACTTGGCTAGAGATTTAAATGGGTTGGATGTATTCTCGTCTATTGTCGAGTCATCTGCCGAGATTTTCCAAAGCTTGAGTGTCGTTTTATTAGTGTCGGTTTTCTTGCCAATTGTTGCTAGTAGTGTGCCGTCAGGACTAAATACCACACGATTTATTTGACCTTGCAGCGTTGGTATTTTGTCAAACTGTGTACCTTTGGTATTCCCCAGCCGCAGTGAACCATCCTTGCCAGCCGTTGCCAATAGACTGTTTTTTGCCAATAGACTGTTTTTTGCCAATAGACTGTTTTTTGCCAATAGACTGTTTTGAGAACTGAGAGCGATGCTCGTTACACCACCCTGCTGCGTTGGGAATTCTTCAGGTTCTTCAGGTAAGGAGTTTTTGTTACGCCCTTTATCGTTAGGCTTTTTCGACGAAAAGTTGCCGCCATACACCTTAACTAGACCTTCTTGATCAACACCTGCCAGCGTACCGTCGTTACTCAACGCTACACTATCCAAACGAAGTTGCCTGGGAGAGGTGTTGAATTTAGGTTTTGAGGTATTAATCCAACTGTGCGTTTTTATATTTACTAGCCAAAAACTCTGGCTCTGATTATCTTCTCCAATAGTAACCAATAGATTATGGTGGCTACTGAAGCTCAGGTTAGTAACAACTCCTTGCTCTAATTGGATTTGGTCGAGTGGATTGCCTGAAATATCCAATAGCTCAACCTTACCATCTTTGTGACCGATTACCAGCAAAGTGCCATCAGGACTAAGAGCCACACTACTAGCAACACCTGGTTTGGTTCGGATGGGCTTGGGCTGCTTGTCAGAGGTATCAGAAGTATCCCCTAGGCTAGAGGTATCCCATAAGCTGACTGTACCGTCTTCTGCAACGGTTGCTAATGTAGTACTGTCAGAGTCCAAACTAAAGTTGTCAGAGCCAGAACTGAATGCGATGCTGTGAATACCTTGTTCCTTCGCTTGGAGTTCAATCGGCGGGTTGCCAGCAGTTTTCCATATTCTCAGAGTACCGTCCTCGCCAACGGTGGCAAACTTGTCGTTTGAAATGTATGCTAAGGCATCAATACTTCCTTGTTGCGTTTGCAATAGACGAGTCGGTTTATTCTCCGCTGAACCGTTCCATACCCAAACCGTACCGTCGTTTCCCCCAATTGCCAGCTTCTCGCCCTTGGGGCTAAGTGCCAAACTTTTGATATCGACTGGGAAGTTTTCTCGTAAAGTCTCTGGCTCTTGTTGGTCTTGCAATAATTGAAATAATTGAACTGTGCCGTTTTCTGTAAGTGTAATCACCTGGTCAGCATCGGGAGTGAACACGGCGCTTTTGACTTGCGTGATCTGGGTTTCGATTAATTCGGTTGGTTTATCTTTTAATGTTAACTTGTCTTTTTCTTTTGAAATTTCCCACACCTTGAACGTTCCGTCCGTTCCAAAAGTTCCCAATTGCTTGTAGTTTTGAGGATTGAACACCACGCTCATAACTTCTTCTTGCTGGGTTTCGATTTCATCAAGCTTATTTCCCGCCATATCCCATAGTTTAAGTGTGCCATCTTCGTTGTCTTTTCCACCAGTTACTATAAACCGTTGGTCAGGGTCAGGGTCAGGGCTGAATACTACACTATTAACAGGCTCTTGTCTTGTGCTAATTCGACCTAGGCGTCTACCCGAAGTATTCCACAGTTGCACCACACCATCGTCGTTAGCAGTTGCCAGCTTTGTGCCATCGGGACTGATTGCCACACTCGTGTTGGGGATAATTCTTTCAGGTGGTCGGATAGGTCGAATTTCTTTACCCGAAGGGTCTCGCAGAATAACTGTACCATCGGCTTCCAGAGTTGCCAGTTTGTCGGTGCGTTTGTTGGTGCTTGACCACCCTAGACTGTATATAGTTTCTTGTTTAATTTCTGTTTCTTTGTGCAGTGTTTTGGAGAATGTAGCGTTGTTATCAGTGCCAATTTTCCATAGTTTGACTTTGCCCGCCTCTCCTCCAGTTACTAATTTGCCATCAGAAGTAAACGCCACACTGTAGAGAATGTCTTTACCGACTGTTTTTGTGTCAATTTTACAGGATTCCACTTGTTGTCCAGAATACGATAAATTACACAATCTGAGTTGATTATCTCCTCCGGCTATTGCCAATAGGTTTTTCTGGGAACTAAATGCCAATTTTTCAATATTTTTTTGCTTTGTAGAAATCTCGAGTTCCATCCGGTCGGACGAAATATCCCACACTCTGACTTTGTCGTCTCCTCCAATGGTTGCCAGTTTATATTTACCTTGATCTAAATTTTTATCTTTATTGATGAAGGTGATGCTATGTACAATCTCATGTTTTGTCTCAAACTGTTCATTGCTTTTCCAGGGCTTAACATTATTATCATCATTTTTGTCAATTTCCCACAGTTTGACTGTGCCGTCATCTCCACCAGTTGCAATGAGTTGACTGTCAGGGCTGAATGCCACGCTCCAGACCTCATTTTGCTTTGTTTGGAATTGGTCAAGCTGCTTGCCATTTGATGTGTTCCACAAAATGACTGTGTCGTCTATCCCAATGGTTACTAGTTTTGTGCCATCTGGACTTAATGCCATTTCATAAACACTTCCTCGATTTACCTGAATTCGATTGCGTTCTCTGACTTCATAAAAAACTTTTTGTAAGGTTCTTTGAACTTCTGCCTTCTCTGCATCTGGCTGAGGGAAAATTGACAGGAATTTTAACTTATTAAGATTATCCAGGGTTTTTTGTGCTTGCAAAATATCAATTGTTGCGTGCAAATCATTGTTGGACTTTAATTTTTCTTCTGCGGATTTTCTGAGAGTATCAACATTCCTAATATTAGCTTCTCTATATTGCCAGAAATAAAATACTCCAAGTACCGTAACTCCTAATCCTACCAGTGTCATCCCGACTGATAACAGCAATTGCTCCCGCTTTTTATCGATAATGCTTTGCCGCACAAACTCAGTTTCATTCTTATTTAGCCAGCTATCACGAGCATATAAAAACTGTCTAACCTGCTCTAGTCGTGAGTCTTTATTCCATATTAATTTTCCCAGCTTTTTAGCCTTGTTACCTGCTTTATATACATTGTTTAATGGGCTTAAAGCTGGAATCATCTTCAAAGTTTTTTTTATTAATTTGAAAATAAAGCTAGGAGAAATGAGTGCCAATCCCAGAAAACTTGCCAGAGACAAATAAAGAATAGAAACTGTTACATAAACTAGAAATTCTGCCAATATTAGATCGGAAATTATTAAATCTATAACCAATTCAACAGCAACTAAAATTACAAAAACTATAATTATAATTAAGCCAGTTGCAAATCTTAAGAAAATAAGAGAGTTTTTCTCCAATTCAAACCGAGCTCCGGTTTCAAAAATAATATTAATCGATTCTATTATTAAGTTAATATAATTATTTTTTGTTCGATTTCCTTCTTGTTCTTGCCAATCTTGAACCGCAGCAATGAGGCGGTCTCTTAGAACTAAATCCTCCTCCTGTTCTTCAAGCCAGCCTTGTTCTTGTTCTTGATTTTGACTCTCCTGTTCCTGTGGTTGGACTTCATTCTTTTTACTGAGCTTGTCCCAATATAGGATGAGCGCATCATGAGCCGGTTCTACATAGCATATTTCTACTTTCTTATCACCCTTCTTAGACTCGTAGGAATTGGAAACAATCAAGCGCTCCTGAATAAGTATATCGATGACCTGACACATACGATATGTAGCATTTTTGTACCGGGAACGCCACTCAGGATACTGTAACTCAGATATGGGTACAGGTCGCTTGGCTAATTTTCCTCCTTGAGTTGTGACCATGCGGAGCATAAGCTGTTTCATCATGGCTTGACGTACCTCCCCTGCGGATTCATCCTCAGCAGGAATAGGTTGCAAGCGTCCCAGTTTGGAAGAAACATTCCATATCCAGCTCCATCTGTATGCCCCTGATTTTATTGCCAACAAAAGATAAATTTGCTCAAGTAAGGTGTTCCCATTAGGTTTGCTAAATTTTTCTTTATATTCTTTTTCAGATTCTTGAGTGAATTGTCCTTTATCCTTCTCTTCTATCTTTTGACCAAGTTTCTCGTATACTTCTGTTGCCTTGTTGGTTAAAGCTTTTTCAACACCACCTAATTCTTGATAATGCTCACGGGTGATTGTTACTGGCTCAGTAGGACTTGATGAACCTCCAGCCATCTGATAAAGTTTTTCCAACGTGAAGGAGAGTAATGCCAGTGCTCCCGGCATTCCTCGAACATCGTCAATAATGTTATTAACGAGTTCATCTGACTCAAAGTCCACACCAAAAAGTCTGGCAGGTTTTTCAATTACCTGTCTCAGTTCGTCAATATTCATCTCATCAACGACTAAACGGGCTTTTTGATTCCAGTATTGACTAATATCTGAGTCAGTAGTGTTGCTGGCAGAATCACTAGTCGTTGAAGAACCTCGAAAATAAATTTCAAAATCTGATCGCACCGTTAAGACAACTCTTAAATTTTCAGACTTTTTTAACATCTGTGCTAGTAATTTTAAGAAATACTCTCGTTCTAGTGGTTGACATAGAGTGACTAACTCCTCAAACTGATCGATGACTAGCAACAAATTTTGCTCTGTCGATACTTGTTGGATAAGCTCGTTGACTAATTCCTTAAAACTATCCTCCCTTTCTTTTTTGATATTTTTATCATTATTATTGCGATCTAATTCCAAATTTTTTACAAGATTTTGATTTAACTTGTCATAAAATTTATCTAACTTTTTAGAAATAGCTGAAATATTGGGTTCTTCAAACCCTTGAGGTGCTTGAATTGTTTCGATTAATGCCTTAAAAGGAAATTCACTAGGACGAATTGGCTCACAAATCTTCCATGATTTTTTGTTGTTAGATGCATCAGATTGTGTTAGTACATTTTCTTTATCTATCTTGGCAATCAGCCCCGCTTTGACTAAACTTGACTTACCAGAACCAGACGCACCAATCACAACAGTTAGCTTTTGATTGTTTTCATAGACACGCTTGAATAAGTCCTTGACAAGTTTATTCCTGCCCCTAAATTTGAAAGCGTCTTCTTTTTCATACGCAAAAAGACCTTGATATGGAGTTGTATCTTTAATTTTTTCTAGGTTGTTTGGCTCAAAATCAGGCATCAGAAAAAAATATTGCCCGGATTGTTTTTTGCCAGTAAATGTCAGGTTAAATTTTTGAGGAGATTGATATTCATTTACGAATTTATCATTTTTAAGATAAGTAAAAATTTCGTTATCTGTGATGATATCATCTTTATTTGAATCCGATTTTTCCGCAGTATTATAATCCAGGGCTTTGAATAAAGCTTGTGCAAAATAGGAGTGAGTTTGACTAGAACTTCTGGAGTCAAGAGCTTCCTCATAACCCGATGAAGTAATCGCTGTCCAGGCACGTTGTTTAAACATGAGCTGGTATTGTCGCTCATAATTTATCTCTGTGTCATTTTCAAAACTAGCTGTCCTGTATGCACTTACATCTTCCAGACCTGTATTATTTATTGCTTGACCGGCAAAGCAGCAGTCCAGAATAAGGAGTAAATGACGACAATTTAGAGGTTGAAGAGCATTAAACAAATCTTTCAGAGGTAATTTTTTTCCATCTTGGCATTGCAAATATTGGTTGTTAAGAAATTTTTCTTTTTCTCCTTCACCACGGACTTTTTGGCTATCTTCGAGACTAGAAGCAAGACCATGACCGGAAAAATAAATCAAAAGGCGATTATTTTCCTTGAGTTCGACTGTTTCGTTAGGGAAATGAATCTTTCCTTCTTTCAAAGCTTCCAGTAAATTAGTCAGCTTACTGTGTGTCGCCTGTTCATCTGTAAGTAATAAAACGTTATACTGCTCATCCTTTTTCCGTTCTTCAGAGCCAAGAATTTGAGCCAGTTTTTCTGCATCATTTTTTGCGGCTCTCAATGGTTTTTCAGTATAATTATTTATACCAATAATAATTGCATGGTTTTTTTTGAAATCATGGCGTTTATTCATGGTTTATTTCCTCGAAATTGATTAAAGTAAACAGCTATTATTCATTAACTGGTTTGTATTCAATTGTAGATTGCTTTCTTTAAAGCCGCTCAGTACCAGGGGTTGTCCTAACTATTTAGAAGGCAACACACTGGTAATGGTGACTGATGTGGTATACCAGTCGTCGTATGTTTCTTCCTCCTCAAATCCAGCAGTCCGAGACTGGACGCGATCCATCAAGCGATTGAGTGTACTTTGTTTGAAAGAGCATTTAGTTAACACACGAGGCACATCTAGAGCATGTTGAGTACTCAATCGTGCATCAAATTCCGCTGTACTCACAATCAGCTTGAACACATCCTTAGTTTCAGTAATTCCTTGCTCCTGTAAGACTCGATCAACTGTGAATTTGATATACTTTCCATTCCCTACCAAGGCAGTTTGTCCGGGTTCAAGACGTACATAACCTGCTTCAAAAAATGGAGCTGCGACAGCAAATCGATCGGTGAGATCCAGCACTGTACAATAGAGACTTTTTTGGCTTTTGTTCGTGAGTTTTAGCTGGCATTTGGGAGGCTTCAAGTCCCCCTGTTTATACTGATATTGCCGACGGATCTCCTTCTCTTTCGGAGAGCCATTCTCACCCTCAAATAAAAGCTCCATCTCAATATCATCCGGTTGAATCCGGCTTGCAGGAGGGCTGGAGAGGTCACGAATTGTCATCCAGCGAGCAATGTGTTCTAGACGCTCGATCGCACGTTTGGCATTATCTGGCGTGAAACCTTGAATGGGAGCCACCAAAGAGCGATCATCGTCTTTCAATCGAATCCAATACTCTTGATTACGACACTGCAACCACAACTGGGCATCATCACGGTTTGTAACTTGGCGAATATATACAGAAGGGCTGTTTCCCATCGTCGCCAACTGGATTGCCTCAGAAGCCAATGTTACACCTGCCGCATCACCTTCAATGTAAACGCCGTGTGCTGGTAAAGGCAGGCTAATCACTATCGCCTTATACACACTTTCCGTTGAGAGGTTAGTATCACTGCTGATTTCCAACTTACTTTTTTGAGGCAATACCTCCGTCACTTTGGCTTCGCCAATAGACTTATCCGGATCTTGAAAATCTCGCACATTGCAGTCGAACTCAAACAGAGCTAGTACAGTCGTTTCCTCTCCCGCAGGAGGTTGAACACCATGCACTCCTCCTCCATCGATTACCCAGCCTGATTTCTCGTCATGGCGAACCGTGAAGTAAGATACCCGTTCAGCGATCGCGCCATCCAGAAACAAGAGATTATCCTGATCCGGAGGTGTAATTTCGAGTTGAGGAAATTGAGTTCTTGACCGCTTTTCCAGCTCTCTGGAAACCGCGTTTGTAGTTTTCTGCCATAGTTCTCGATACGTCAGTTTGCCCGGTTGCTCCAAGCTCTCTAACAAGCAGTAGGAAAAGATCCCGCGTTTCTTGCCGTTGATTTCCACTTCCTTGGCTGTGTCACGATCTTCACAAGCTGCCATGAGAATGTGTCGTCCCATAAAATCCCAGCCTGTAGAACTGCGCTTTGAGCGATGGGAGGTACATAACTCTGCCAACTCATCCACACCAACGAGATAGGTTTCACGGGGTCGAGAACGCTGATCGGCAGGAGCAGAACGTTCTACGACATCTGGAGACGGATCTTTCGTACCCGAACCCGAATGGCAGCAATCGAGGATAACGCAAATGTGAGGATCTTTGACGGCAACTTCCCGAATCAATTTGTTAAGCTCTTTGTCTGCCAGATGCCAATGACCGGGAAGACCGCTATCGTAACAATACAAGGTTTCATTTTTTTTATCTGGCTCAAAACGCAAAAACTCTTCAGGTATATTCTCTTCTTGGGAACCATGTCCACTGTAGTAGAAGAGAACGACATCGTTGCTGTTTGCTTGAGATAGATGCTTTTGGAAACCTTTAATAATAGCCTCACGAGTTGCATCTTTGTTTAAGAGCGTTTGGATACAAAGCTGGTAGTTATCACTAGCAAACCGTTGTTCTAAATAGTCCTTGACAGCTTTAATATCGTTCACACAACCTTTCAGACAATCACCAGGCTTTGGATATTCATCAATACCAACAAGTAGTGCATAGAGATTGCGGAGCATCTTATATTCCTCCTGTTTATATAATCCCTTGATTACCAGTTGCCTTAAACGCTATCTCGATCAAGGGCAAGCTCACTAGCCTTCAATTAATAGTATGTATCTTCAGGTCAGCCAGAAGTTGAGTAAAATTGAGGACTTCTCTCGCTTAATGTCCATTCAGTAAATTCGGAAAAATTGAGAAAAATTCAGGGGAAGCGAATTGACATAGAGCAACTTCAAACTGCCATAGCCACTCTGGAACGGGGAAAATCCTCGCTCACGGCTTGACACAAATACTGGTGGAAGCCATCAATAAATGGCTGATGGGTAGCCTCTTGGTTTAAGAGGTTGTATAGATGAAGTTAGTATCCATCTTGAGCCACCCGCGCCTTCAAATACTGTTCTACGACTTCAATGTCCTGCTTATAGCTACATAAGCGTAACTTGGGGTCAGGATACTGATTAATCCCAACGAGCGGTGCATAGAGAGTCTGATTCATGGTATGTCGAGATGATTAAATGACGTGGATATTCAGAGGTCTTACCCTAGCCGTCTCTGCTTTTTCGGTTCAAATTCCTCCATGGAGTGTCAGAGTTATGAAAAGCATACCCACTGTGATTTGTTGTTATACCTATTGGTCTTACTAATGAAACCCTTAGTAAGGTTTATCGTTCACACTCTATAGACGATCTAGCCATCAACTTGGTCGGGAACATAATACTCAGTGTGATGTTCTTTTGTCCAAAAGGTATAATAGAATACAGATTGTATTAATCGGTGATTAGGACTAGCTAAATTTGGATTTAAAACTCAATAGGTGCATTTAACTCGAAAGTTTAATCAGAACTCTGTGATATGAATCACTCTCACCATAGATTATTCTATTAGTGTTCAATAGAGAAAAATCAATGCTAGCGGCTGAAATCAATCCAGAACCTTGGTTTAGCTAGATCAGGGTAGATACTATTGTGTCCCTACCCAATCCATTATCCCTACGTAGGGGTACGGCATTGCCGTACCATCTTATCACTTTCGTCTTAAAAATGACCTCTCCCCCAACCCCTCTCCTGCCAGGAGAGGGGAGCCATTTTAACGTCTCTACTCTCCCTGCTTTTTAGGTGAATTTTACACCAATGTTCTGTATGCCTGTTCCAAGTTCGCACCCTCGTTCCCAGTGAAAAGTCAGACTTTTCACGCCATCTAAAAAAATCGATATCACACCTAACCCCCTAGCCCCCTTTCCACCCCTATCGTCCCCCTTTAGATCCCCCTCCCGTCACCCTTAAAAAGGGGGAGACCAGCGGATGCTTCGCTTTTGTTGCACGGAAGTTGGAGAATTCAAAGCCTCTCTCCTTGCAGGAGAGAGGTTTGGAGAGAGGTTTTCTAGATCTCGTGAAAAGTTAGGTTAGCCTGTTGGGTTTCCCTATCGCTCAACCCAACCTACAACGGTGACAGACTCCCTTACGATTCGAGTAATTTTCTAATCAGTATCAGGAAGAATAAAGTAACTAACCCAATCGCGATACCAAAAATAATACTCCATAAAATTGACCCGACAAACGGATGTATCGGTAACAAAGCATCGGGATGCCATTGAATGGGAGTCTCTTGCAGGAGAGGATAACTGGAACCAAAGATACCGCTAGCACCAATTACTGTACCCACAAAAAAGATAATATCTTCTAGCCGTCTTTCCCGTTTCTTTTCCCTTGCTTCCTGCTGTTTGGCTTGTTCCTGCGCTTGACGTTCTTGTTCTCTTTGGGCGGCTTCTTGTCGGGCTAAGGCTTCTTGCAATTGGCGACTTTGCCGATTTTCAGTAGCTTGCCACCGTCTGTCACTTTCGATTTGTTCAATCTCTACCATGCCTCGGATAGTGGCAATCATTTGTTGGAATAAATCCTGACTGGCAAATAGGTAATTTAAGTCGGCTTGAATTTGCTGCTGATGGTCATGTTCTGCTAAGTTGAGAAATTTGTATAAAAAGTCCAGGTTATCATCGGCTAACGTTAGTTTTTGAATCTCCTCTAGGATTTCTCTATAGTTGTTAGTATTAACAGTTAAAGTATTGCTATTTTCCTTCAATAAACTTAAGCACTTAGTGTAATCAAAAACTTTGGTGCGGATGCGAGCTAGTAATTGTTTGAGTTGGGTGAGGCGACTCTCTGCATCTGGCTCCTGTTCTATTTTGGTGAATTGAGGAATTTCTTTTTCGATATTGCTGGTCAGGCGTTGTCCTTCCCGATACAATTCTCTGGATTTTGCAAATGCAAAGCGTATCTTAGCATGAGAAAACAGTAAGTTGATCAGGTAATAGTTAAAGTTTGATGGAGGTAAATTTAAGGTATTGGGATCACCTTTCAACCAGACTAGGATGTGACACTGTTGAGCCGGATTTAGATTTCGATGATCATACTCAAAAATTGGACTGCCCAAAAGCTGCCCTTCAGCGATTAACTTGGGTACTGGTTGAGGAGTATTGTGCCATAACGCTTGAATACAGCCATCAGCAAGGCGGCGGTAATTATCAAAAGAGATGGGTTCGGCATAGAGTAATAAGGTTTGTCCGAGAGAGGGTTTAATGTTATCGGGGAGTAAACAACCATTGGGATTAAAGTGTTGGAGTTGAGTGATGGGGATTGTTTGGGTTGGAACAGACAAGGTTAAGTCAGCCGTGTAGGTATCATGAAGGCGTAAAGGATAAATTGAACCGTTGAGTTGTAAGTCATCCGGTTGGGAATTCGGCTGGAATCTTAGGGTTTTTTGAGATGAGGCGATGAGTTCTTGGTAATCTGACTGTTTATCTTCACCACTGGGATAATACTGTCCGTTTTGGTAGCAAATGAGGTGATTGCGTAGGGATTGAAGTTCGGGAATGTTGAAAGTTTTGCCAATATCATCGGCTAGGATTTCCCACAAGTCTTGAGCATTTTTGGCTACGGCTTGGAAGCCTTCGTCAAAGTCATCGCGGAGATGGAAGGGATAGAGGGTTATGCTGGGATTCCTGATTTTATAGTCTTTTGTCATAGTTGGTTGATAATATCGTTTTGTTAATGCATAGGGGCGCAAGCCTTGCGCCCCTACAGTTTCTGGGTAAGCTGTTCAGCTTTTTAATGTCAATAATGGTGAAATCTTTGTAGTGAGAGTATCTTGCTCGCTACTAATACCTAACTTAAATGCGCCTTAGCTTATTCTTCTATTTCTCAGTTTGATTCATGGATGAGGCGGGAGGCGAACCCAATCTGATCCGGTTTTTTTCCAATCGTTGGTTAAACTCAGCCGCAATGTCTGCATCGGGTTGGCTATCTGTACCCCCTGCACCCATTTGACTCAGTTTGTTTGCCATATTTGCTTGAATCGTCGGGCGACTTTCGCACCATTGCTCAATGCGCTGGGCAATGTCTTGGGGTGTATCTGTTGATTGGGCAATCAGTTGCTCTAGGGATGGCAAATGCTTAGAAAATAGGTTGGACGTTTCTAATAAATTAAAGAAAGCGTCTCGAATTTCTTGGGGTGTGGATTCTGAAGGAAATACCATGGTTCGTCTCCTTGGTTCCGGTATTGGTGTACCTAAAGATAACGGTGCAGTTTCGCCAATTAGGGTAAAGGCTGCCCAATCAGCGGGACAAGAAAAGTATTCTTTTGCTTTGAGTATAGCCTGACGTAATGCTGTGGCTTTATCATCACCTTGGGCTAAATTTTGATAAAATTCTATCATTACTCTTTTGGCAGAATAGGCGCCCATGTCCCACAAGGAAACAATTAGACTGGGAACCCCTGCCAGGATAAAGCAACGGGACAATCCGATGATGCCATCACCCGTAATTTCACCTTTTCCGGTACTACAAGCACTAAGGACAACAAATTCCGCATTCAGGGTTAAGGAAAGAATTTCTGCTGCATTCAGGGCACCATTATCGGTGTTGTCGGGGGCAAGAATAATTGTACCGGGAATCCCAGATTCGTGGAAATCTTCCAGTAATCCATGAGCGGAGATATGGATGAGGGAAGCCGTTTTCATCTGGTTGAGGATTCGGGCTTTTGTTGCCATTTCACCCGTAATGGCTTGGGTTTGCAGTAGGGTGGCGATCGCTTCTGCTGCCTCTTTAGCAGCGGGAATTGGTTTAAGATTATAAGGGGGCTGGGTGAATTGGGCGTCAATGGTGGGTTCTCCGACAACCAGGGCGGATTGGTTGACGCGGCTGAGAGATTGTTGGCGCTGATGAGTGAGTTCTAAGATTTCGATGGAAGGAGCGGTGAGAAGGGTATGGTGTTCGATAAAGTAGCGATTCTTGGCATCTTGCAGCGCTGAGAATGGGACTAAAAATAAGCCGTAATTGGGGATAATAATTAGAGGCGTATGGGGGTCTGGAGGAAGTAAGTCAGCAATGGGGGAAATGAGGATTTGATAGAGCAATTGGAGTAAGGGATAACGTCCGTAGGCATCGATGATTTCGTTGGATTCGCATTGAATTTTTTTGCCATTTTTATCTCGTTCATCAACCCCAATAGAAACTCGTGCTTTGAGAATGATGTCGTCTAAATCGGTGAGGGTTTTATTTTGTGCCTGTAAGGGTGTCAGGTTAGCGCGTCGAAATGTGATGTTGCCCGTGGGTGAGATCACCCAACAATAGATATCATCTTCAACAATTGAATATTCAACAATAGTGGCATTTTGTTCTTGAGCAATTTGAACAGCCCGCTTTGATGTTGCTGCGCTTCCCTGATTGGCTATCTCCATTACTTCATCTGGTTTTGAGGATCGTTCTCGCAATAACTCAGCAAAAATGCGAGTCCGCCCCTGTTCGGCTATCTCTAAGGCAATCTCATAGTTTTCTTGTACCACTAAAACCTGTTGCAGCAGGCGATAGGTTGTTTTGTGAGTTTCAAACAGGGAGACTTGATGATCACTATTCACTAAACTCGAACGCAAAGTTTCACAAATTTCCAGCGCCGCACGAAGTTTTTCTTCAGCATCTACCAATTGATTGGTTTTCAGGAAAACTTTACCGAGATCGTTGAGAGAAAGCCATTCTCCCAAGCGATCGCCGATTTCCCGTGCAATCGCTAGAGACTGCTGCTGGTAATCGATTGCCCTTGAGTAATCTCCCAGGGAAAAATAAGCACTGCCTAAATTATGCAAGGAAATCCCTTCCCCACGGCGATCGTTAATTTCAATTTCCTGTTTTATCCTCAGAGACTGCTGATGATAATCGATTGCCTTGTGGTAGTCTCCCAGAAATTTGTAAGCACTGCCCAAATTCCCCAAGTAACATCCTTCCCCACTGCGATCGCCAATTTCCCTTGCAATCCCCAGAGACTGCTGATAGTATTCGATTGCCTTGTGGTAGTCTTTCTGCGAATAGTAAACATTGCCCAAATTATTTAGGGAAATCCCGACTGCCAAGCGATCGCCGATTGCCCGTCTAATCGCCAGAGACTGCTGATGACACTCGATTGCCTTTGCGTAGTTTCCCAGAGACTGGTAAGTATTACCCAAATTATTCAGAGCATCACTTTTTCCCTGGCGTGAATCAAAGCTATCCCCAAGGGAATCGCTAATTTCCTGGAAAATCTCCAGCGACTGCTGATGGTAATCAATCGCTTTTTGGTATTCATCCAGGCAATAGTAAGCCTTACCCAAGCCATTCAAGGCATTCCCTGCCATAATGCGTGAAGCCAAGCTATCCCCAAGGGAATCGCCAATTTCCTGGGCAATCCTCAGAGATTGCTGATGGGAATCAATTGCCTTTTGGTAATCTCCCAGGGAATCATAAGCCTTGCCCAAACCAATCAAGGCATCCCCTTCTATAACGCGATCGCTAATTTCCTGTGCAATTCTCAAAGATTGCTGATGGGAATCGATTACCTTTTGGTATTCACTCAGACAATGGTAAGCCTTGCCCAAATGATTCAAGGTATTCCCTTCCCCTTGGCGTGCTGCGAGACGATCCTCAAGGGAATCACCGATTTCCCGATAGAGAGTTAAGGCTTGTTGCCAATAGCGCAAAGCCGCTCGAAATTGGCTCTGCTTATAGTGTTCAAGTCCTAGGTTTAAGAGTTCATCTGCTTCTGATTGTGCCATAAGCCCTCAGTCACTTCCCCATCCTAGTCTTCAACTCATCACGCTTGGTTGATTTTGCTGTCTCTAGTTAGGGTGCATGCCAACACAAGTAGGTTGGCTTGAGGAACGTAGGCGAAGCCTTCTCGGAGAGTAACCCAACGCCAGCAGGTTAGCGTGAACATGTTGTGCTTTCCCTGACATGCTCCCTCTAGTTATCATTAATTCTAACGGGATTGTATCTGTGTGCAATCAAGCGGATTCAATAGGAGTCAATTTTTCCTAGCATTCCCGTTAGTCGTCTTTAGACGACTTGGGCTTTTAGCCAAGAATTTGAATTCTTGGCAAATACCAGGGTTTACTGACAAAAATAGCGGCAGTTTTTGTGTCTGATTAAAATCGCAATCCTACGCCACCCTGCACCGAAACCGCTGTTCCGCCTCCTTTACGATAGGCATCAAAGGCAATAATCGCATTCCCAAAAAGCACTGTACTACCCCCAGGAACAACATAATCAATCCCCGGCTGCAAAGCGAAGCTGGTTTTATCTCCCACTGGCGAGGGCGTATCACCACTAGCAAACGCCGCACCCGCCCCCAGATAAACATCCGTTTGCCAATTCAGGGGAAAATCATAAGAAATAGTTGGCACCACCGCCGTACCTGCACCAATCAGGGCTTGCGCTCGCAGAGAGACAGGAAGTTCTAAGAGTTTGTACCGTACCGCCAAAACTCCCCCAAATTGCCGCCCTTCACCGCGATCATCTTCTTCAATACCGAATGTACCACCAACTCCCACATAACTGCCGTAAGCGGCTTGAGCTGATGCTGATGTGGGCGTAAAAGCAACACTCGTAAGTACCGCTGTGGCAAGGGTGACGCTGATGCCAATAAAATGTCGCATATTCGGACTCCTCAGTACTGATGTCGCTGATTTTAGCTTGTGACTTACCTGACTTTCCATGGGGTGTCTTGAAACGCGAGCAGATTAAGGAGAGTAAGGAATCTGATTCAAGCGTTTGAATCAATCAAAACCCCACTAGGAGCATATCAGAGAAAGTCGGGGCGGCTTTAATTCATTGGGGTGAGAGAAAAAACGAGAGTCATAAAACCCGCTCCTATATCAGGGATATGGGAGAATGAAAAAATCCGAGAAGAGATTATTTTGCAGAGGATGAGTTAACATCAATGGTTATCCAAAATTTTGACTTTTTGAACTTAAGTAGGAACGGAGACCATAAACTCCCGCCACGCCTAAAAGCTCGCCTGTTGTGTGCCGCGTTGTGGTCAGCATGGGCAAGGTAGCCACAATGAACACACCTAAACCTGTCACCTTTTCGGTTTCGTCTATCCCATCTGTTGCAGTTCGAGCAGAACTGCGAGGTCTTGAAGGGGTCTTTCACCACAAGCTGAATCCCCTCCTCCTCACACTTCCTTTCCAAAAACTGCACCAAAGTACGATAAAGCCAATGAGACAGCCGCCTGTTAAACAGGCGAGAGAACGTCCCTCGTTTTCCCTGTTTAACCTTCTTCAAATCCTCAATACTGAGAATCTTTATAGAAGACCAATCAACTTTCTTCAGAACCTGACCCAACATCGATTTAATTTCGGCGTGGGTATGCTTTTGGCGCTTTTGAAACCCCTGAATTCGTTGATAAATATCTTCTCCAACTACCTGGGGGGTAAGGGTCTTTGTACACCTGAGGGAGAGATTGTTCAAGGGTTCACCCCCCCAAGAGCCGCTTCGGTTATTTTATGTCATCTTAGCTCGACCCAATATAAAATAATAGCAAATAAAGTCAAAATATTGGAGAATTATTTACAATGCCTGATATTGTCGATATTGCCGTTAGTGCGGATTCATTCCAAACCCTGGTAGCTGCTGTACAAGCGGCTGGTTTAGTGGACACTCTTAAAAGTCCTGGTCCTTTTACAGTTTTTGCACCCAATGATGCCGCTTTTGCTAAGTTGCCACCAGGAACCATACAAACGTTGCTCCAGAATATTCCCCAGCTTACGCGAATTCTGACATATCATGTCGTTTCCGGGAAATTGACTCAAGCTGATTTAGCCAAGGTCGATTCGGTAACCTCTGTTGAGGGTTCGTCTATCCGAATTGACTGTTCTGATGGTTTTGAAGTCAAAAATGCCACAGTTGTTGCCCCTGACATCGAAGCAGATAATGGTATTATCCATGTTATTGACACGGTAATTCTCATGGGATAAAGTCACCATCACAAGGAGGATCAGACCCCATTGAGTAAAGGGCGACCCGACCCGATTGAGTGGGCGGGTGTGGTTAATTGATGTAAGCGGGTCGCCCCTACAGGTTGTTACATTGATGTCCTATCGAATCAGGTTGATTGCACACAAAAGCAATCACGTCATAATGAGCATTCCAGCCATGTTTCCTGAGGTTGTTTAACCCGATTTGATGTCAGATTTAAATTTCAGGTGGGCAGTATTCAATTGACTATGTTAACCTGTTGATTTTGATGCTAGTTTAGAGTATTGAGCGCCTGTAAATCCGGCAATGTCAGAAGATATTGAGAAAAATTCTATTTTGGCAGCAGCCTGTTGAACTATACCAGAATTTTGTGGACTAGACGACCCCCACGTTTCATTGGCGAAATGAAAATAAAAGTTAACGGTCATCCGGATTGTGCCGTTTCCCTAATGAAGACAAAAGGAAAGCCAAACTTGTAAGGTTGAAGCAGTCATGACAATGAAGAACGGTCAATGCCACTCCTGTGGATCTTATCAGATCAGAAGTAACAAAAACCGAAAATTTCCCGCACTGAATACGATGACGCTAGGACTAGGAAACTCCAGCGCTCGTTATGCTTCACTGGATACGTATGTTTGTGTCAATTGTGGCTATGTTGAAAGCTATGTGGCATCAGCCGATGATCTAAACTACATTCAAGAGAACTGGGCAAACGTTGAAGCGCCGTGTGAGAATGGAAAGCGATCGCCCAAAAAAGTTGAATCACTTCCGTCTAGAGCGCACGAGGAGTTCAAGCGCCGAGCCATGCATGGTTAATCCTGTAGATGGCATAATTTGAGGATATCATTCTTGCCAATACCCTAGATGCTTGCGAGCCGCGTCTGTAGCAACCCGCCCGCGAGGGGTTCGATGTAAGTAGCCAATCTGTAACAAATACGGTTCATACACTTCCTCAATGGTTTGAGCGTCTTCTCCGGTGGCGGCGGCTACGGCTTCTAAACCCACAGGTCCCCCTTGGAATTGTTCAATCATCACACTTAACACCAGCCGATCCGTCCAATCCAAACCCGCCGGATCAACATTAAAGACTTCCAAGGCTTCGGCGGCGACGTCTGGGTTAATCACACCCATCTTTTTCACCTGAGCATAATCCCGCACTCGCCTCAGTAAACGATTGGCGATGCGGGGAGTTCCCCGCGAACGACGGGCAATTTCTATCGCTCCCTCTTCGCTCATCGGCGTTTGTAATAATTGGGCGGTGCGTTGCACAATTAGACTCAATTCCTCGGGTTCGTAGAATCGTAGGCGCTGGATCAACCCGAAGCGATCGCGTAAGGGGGAGGTGAGTGATCCCACCCGTGTCGTCGCCCCAACCAAGGTAAATTGGGGTAAAGGAATACTCCGAGTTCGCGCTGATTGCCCTTTGCCAATCGTAATATCTAACCGATAATCCTCCATCGCCGGATACAATAGTTCCTCACTCATGCGTGTGAGGCGATGAATCTCATCGATAAACAAAATATCCCCCGGTTTCAGATTCACTAAAATCCCCACAATATCCCGAGGACGTTCCAACGCTGGCGCCGCTGTAATTTTACAATTCGTCCCCATCTCCGTCGCCAAAATTAGCGACATCGTGGTTTTCCCCAATCCCGGTGGTCCATACAAGAGCAAATGATCTAAAGCCTCATTTCGCGCCTTCGCCGCCGCGATCGCAATTTCTAAGACATCTTTGAGTTCTTTTTGCCCAATATAGTCGGCTAACCGATGGGGACGAATCCCTTCCTCTTGGTTCTCTGTTTCATCGGCTGTCGCCGTCGCCAGTAACAAATCTGTTTCCAGATCCTGCTGACGTTTCTTACGGCGACCCTTTTTTTTCTGACGGGATTGGGGTTGTGGGTCGGGTTCTTGAGATTGTCTAAAGGAGGTTATAGCCATGATTTCAGCCTATCATTTCATCGGCGACCAAGACACTCAGGCGCAAAAGGTTTAGATTAGTTAAGGAACTCAGTATTATCGCATCACACAGCGTAAGACATCTGACATGCTAGCTAAACGAATCTTACCGTGCCTGGATGTAAAGGCGGGGCGGGTGGTCAAGGGTATCAACTTTGTAAATTTGCAAGATGCGGGTGATCCCGTGGAATTGGCACAAGCTTACAATCAAGCCGGTGCCGATGAACTGGTGTTTTTGGATATCACTGCCACTCATGAAGACCGGGATATTATTATCGATGTTGTCTACCGTACCGCAGAACAGGTGTTTATTCCCTTAACCGTTGGCGGCGGTATCCAATCCTTAGAGACTGTTAAGTTATTGTTAAGGGCGGGTGCCGATAAAGTCAGTATTAATTCGGCGGCTGTCCGTAATCCAGATTTTATCAATCAAGCTAGCGATCGCTTTGGCAATCAATGTATTGTGGTGGCGATAGATGCCCGT
This sequence comes from Coleofasciculus chthonoplastes PCC 7420, assembly GCF_000155555.1. Lineage (GTDB taxonomy): Bacteria > Cyanobacteriota > Cyanobacteriia > Cyanobacteriales > Coleofasciculaceae > Coleofasciculus > Coleofasciculus chthonoplastes_A. Next base: position 5,835 of record NZ_DS989842.1, on the reverse strand, counting down.
CGCCGTGTTGATCCCAGCCATCCGGGTTGGGATGTTTTCGTGCGCGGCGGACGAGAAAATACGGGACTGGATGCGATCGCCTGGGCAAAAGAAGTCGAACGACGCGGTGCGGGAGAATTACTGGTGACCAGTATGGATGCGGATGGAACTCAAGCTGGGTATGACTTAGAGCTAACCCGCACCATTGCCGACCAGGTGGAAATTCCGGTGATTGCCTCAGGGGGTGCGGGAACCTGTGATCACATTTATCAAGCCCTGAGTGAGGGGAAAGCCGAAGCCGCCCTATTAGCCTCTCTACTGCATTACGGGCAACTTAGCGTATCGGAAATTAAGCACTATTTGCAGGATCATCAGGTTCCCGTCCGGATGTGATGAGGGTTCTCAAATCCTTGCCGATCTGCCGTAAACTTTTGTGACTAATATCACACAATTGGATCGTTTGCAGCTACATAGACCACTGCTAGAATAGACTAGATGTTACATTTCTTAAATTATGTTGATTGCTATTTTAATATTCGATATTGCTCTAGTTGCTTGGTCACTGCACTTAATGCAACAGGCGTTTGACACACGAGAGTTTTCCTTTATGCTGGCTGGCACTTTAGTGGCGATGTCGGCGGCTGCCATGTTAGTCGTGTATTTCTTGATGGACAGCTATTTGGGCTACTTGAGTCGGATTGCGGCGGTTTCGGGTTCGTTTTAGTCAGGCTTAGGGTTTCATAATTCAATGATCTCTGACGAGGCAATAATTTAATCAGACTTGACGAAAGGACAGAATCAAGGCATGATGGAAGATGCTGCACGGGGCTATAGCTCAGCTGGTAGAGCACCTCAATGGCATTGAGGGGGTCAGCGGTTCGAGTCCGCTTAGCTCCATTAACACAGAATTAAGAGTTGCTGAATAACTCTTATGGTGATAACTCTTAGGGTGATAACTCTTAGGGTGAGGTTAGGAAATTGTTCACAGGGAAGAGGGAAAAGTTTTCATAATTTCAAAAACGGCATTCATTTTTATCGTATCAAGGCTTATTTTGGGTATTTTATAAACCTTTAATTGTTCTGGAAACCTTTATTTTTCAGGGTTTTGCGAGTTTTCCAGCCCGCTCAATAGGGGGTGTTGGTGACGCGATCGCCGGACGACTCATCATGAGTGAGTACAATTGATGTGATCATTGAAAGTCAACCCAACAGCTATGAATGCGACTGAACAAGCTCCTCTAGACGAACAAACCTTGAGCCGATGCTGTTTGGCACCACTATTTGCTGACATCATGTGTAAGGGTCAGATTAGTTTGTCTGACTGGCGTGAATTGATGACAGCGCCTTGGGACAATTCTTTCACAAGTAATGATGAAGCTATCTTAATGCGGCTGATCTATGGGGTGCATCGTGGACTCGTGAAAGTTGTTGATTGATGAACCCCGAAGTATGACGAATGACGTAGCTTGCTTCTCAAGGGAGCGAGTATGACGATCTCCACCTTTAACTTTAATTGTGTCCACCTATCATAAATTTCGTTTGGCTTCCTGAGCCACTTGCTCAACCGAGTCATTGGCTAACGCTTCTAAGGCGGCTCGAGCCTCTGAAGTATCGAAGGGTTTGAGCGCCTGGGCGACTCGGTAACGCACTTGCCAGTCAGAGTCGGTGGCAAAGGGAACTAATAATGGCACAGCACGGGGATCACCCAGTTCTCCTAATGAACTAATCGCGGCGGTTTGAATCAAGCTGGTTTCGGAGGAAAGTGCTTCTTCTAAGAGGGGAAACGCACGCGGATCAGCGAGTTCGCCTAATGCCGCAACAATACTAAACTGTAATAACCATTCCGATGATTGGTGGTATAACTGTTTCATCTCCTCAAACGCCTCCGTCATCTTCAGGGCACCCAAAGCGTCAGCAGCGGCGGCTTGGACATCGGGTTCTGAGTCGTTCAAGAGGCGATCGCGCAATAGGGTTAAGGTGAGTGATAAATCCTGATCCCCAAGGGTATCAAGCTGGCTAACAGCGGCGTACCGAACCCGAGCATTGCCGTCAGTCACAATCGGCTGGATTAATTCATAAGCTATCGATGGTTCTAGCTGGCGTAGTAGATTTACCCCACTCAGGCGGTTGCCAAAGTCCTCGGAACTCAGCAACTGTTGAACAGACTCACGAGAAACAGTCATTTGTAACGTATTAAGTAATAAGTAATCGGACAAAATTAAAATTGACGGTGGGTTGATTAGATTATGACTCGTCCAGTTCAGCAATCATTGCCCGCACAATATCTCCCGCCGTGAGGACACCAATCACTTTCCCCTGGTTGTCAGTCACCGCTAGACGGCGCAGGGATTTGTCCTGCATCAGTTTCGCGGCTTTGCGTAAGGGTTGATCGGGCTTGACAACTACGGGTGCGTGGGTCATAACTTCGCCAACGGTTTGCCCTAGAGCTTTGTGTAGTTCTTCTTCGTAGCGGGCTGGGTTTTCTAGATAAATTACACTATCTAGAAATACGATGTAAACTGGGGGTTCGACTCCTGTCTGTTGCCACAACAAATCTGTTTCTGAAATAATGCCCACCAATTTGCCGACATCATTGACCACCAGCAAACCACTGATCCGTCGTTCGGCAAGAATTTTCATCGCCTCTCTGATGGGCGTTTGGGGGGAAACCGTGATCGGGTCACGGCTCATGACTTCGGCAACGGTTTTGGGCATACTCAGGCTTGGTGTCTTCAAAGGAATTACTCATCTTATTGTAGGGGTTTCGGGAATGATGGGGATTAATTTCTCTGGAATGGGGAACTCTTAACAGGGAACAGGGAACGGGACAAGGGATTGAGGGTTTTTACAATTTTTAATTCCGCCCGACAGAATTTCTATTCAGGGACTTAGGGATAGGGATGAAATTTCACTTGCATACGGCTTGGGTTACCATTGCGGCGACGAATATCGAGCCACTGGTTGAATTTTATAGTCAATTACTCGCTAAATCTCCCCATTGCCATAGTCCCAATACCTATGCTGAGTTTCAGCTACCTGGATTGCGACTCGGATTATTTAAGCCCAGAGATAATCATCGACAGGAATTTGAGCAGTCTGAGCAAAGTGGGTTGAGTTTGTGTTTAGACGTTGATGACTTAGACGCCGCGATCGCACAGTTGAGTAACATGGGATATCCGCCACCGGGCGAAATCATCGTCGCGTCCCATGGGCGGGAAATCTACGCTTACGACCCCAATGGCAATCGTTTAATTTTACACCAGCCGTCGCCTTAACTGATTGCTACGTCATAAGCAACATTGGCAAAGGCATAGACGCTATAGAGAAGCAAAACCGTAATCGCGACAACCATAGCTACACGCGGACGCGGTGACGGGACAAATGCTTCCCTAACCCACATGGATGCGGCTGCACCAATCGCAAAGCTAGAACTGAGGACAAGGTATTGCCAGTCCGGTTGAAAGACCCAATTTAACCCCAAAGCCAGGGTTAACAATACCATCAAATGTTCGATCGACTCCGGTGGATTTTGTTGGGTGGAAAGCACCAGCGTGCGCCAACAGAATTGTAAATGTCTCGTGAAAAAACTCATCGTATTTCGCGTGAGACTCCACCCTCAGCGAAGCAGGGTGGAGAGGGATAGAGGTCAAATCGACCCTTTCAATAAGGGGAGATTTGACAATCCAGTTGAAGGCACGACATTTCGACTTCGCTTGGCGGCGAACGATTAACCCCGTGCTTCGCTGCAACAATTGGACTTTGGATGCAGTGAACTGTCCCAACCGTTTCCAGTTGGCGTCACTGACCGAAACTTGTCTCTCGGTGTCTCCAGAACACCAACCGACGTAAGTCTTCCCAGCTTTTTCGGCTATCACTTTGTCACCTTTGCTAAACCCATGGCGGGTAACTGTGCCGCCATACTTGCGCCGCTTACCTCCTTTAGAAGGGACACATAAATGTAACTGTCTACGGCTAATTGGCGGTCTACGGATTACCGCAAATGGTGCAGGTGTGATTTGAACATAACCACTCCAGTCGCCATGTTTGGCATTATCAGAGTGCCATTCCTGCCATCGGGTAAACTCAAACGCGGCTAAGGTTACACCGTCAACAGCGTGAGTTGCTGGAGTTTGATTAGCTTTGTTCTTTTTGTCCTTAGCTAATCCTAGCCATTGTCTAAGCTGACTGGTTCCGTTACCATCCCGTTGCCACCCCTTGTGGGTAACAACAGGAGCTAACTTAGATAGCCAGTTGAGCATCTGTCGTTGTCCTACCATAACTGGAGAGAATCCAATACCAGACCGAGCCGATTTACGACCACTGGTTTTATCTACGTCAGCCATGACCAACTCATAATGAATGGCACTAATCGGGAACAGCTTAAACAGTTCTTTGACTACCCGTAACTCTAGCTGCTTATTGGCTCGAATTGACGGTGGGAGTTTGCCTTGCCTGCGATTATCAAACCGAGCTTGACGATGACAGCGTTTAGAGTAAGGCAGCTTCCGGTTAATCCGTCTCCCCCGTCTGGCTCGACGCATGACCCGCCGTAATTCCATCCGTTCCTTAACCGTCTTGAACGGTAGAACCAGATGTCCCATCCAAAGGGTAAAGAGACTCGATTGAACCCCAATCCCCGAATAGCATTTACCAGGGTCTATACCCATGGCTATGGGTTGAGTATTCTCTTGGGTTTCAAAGGTCAATTGAATGGCAAAACATTCTAAGTCGTTATGTACTACTTTAGCTTTACCATCCCTCAACCAACGCCTAGCGCGGCTGGGTTTTGTAGGCATTAACGGTTTACCTGATTTCGATAAAACTGGTACTCGTAACATGGTGATAAACCTCCGAGTAAAAGTGTGTAGTCCCTTCCCGCCATCTCAGCTAAGATGTCTTGGCTTAACAACAACCCGACAAAAGGTTTTAGAGGTAATCCGGACTAGGGAAATATCCGGATGTCTGTACCAAGCTGAGACTCTACGCGGTATTCAACGTTTAATGACGTTTGTCCGTCAATCCCTGACTTCAAGCGATAGCTAAGTCAGGGTTGTTGAATAGCTAGAACTATTGATTAAGAGAAGGAATTGGGCTACTGTTGGTAAGGAAGATGATTGTACTCTTGCAAATAAGCCAGTGCCTCATCCGTGTTGACCTGAGGAAATTCCTCATAGAAACGGCTGACACTGAGAAAATTATCCGGTGTTTCCAGGATAACCAAGCGATCGCAAAAATGACCGAGATATTTGATTAGTCCGGCTGGGGCGACGGGTGTACAAATCCAGATCTGGTGAGGATGATGCTCTTTCAACGCTTGAGTTGCCGCGATTATGGTCATCCCTGTAGCAATCCCATCATCAACCAAAAGGGCTAATTTTCCTTGGGGGTTAACCTGAGGACAACCTGGGGTAAATTCAGCCAGTTGAGCTTGAGCTTTATCTTGAGCCTGACGCAGGGCGGTTTCTCGCAGATTCGCCTTCAGTCGCCTCCATAGCCGTTGTTGCGCCCACAACACTTGTCCGTCTGAGGTGACAGCACCAATGGCTAATTCCGGATTTTGGGGAGTGGTAATTTTTTTAGCCACCACGATATCCAGAGGACAATTTAACTGACGAGCAATTGGTACGGCGACAGGAATACCGCCACGGGGAAGTGCATACACCATTGGTGGTACAGTCTCACCCGTCGTCATTTCCAGTTCAGCAATCTGGGTAAGCAGCGCTTGAGCGAGTTCCTCACCGGCATGAGTGCGATCGCTAAATAGTGGAGCCGATGACATAGGTTCCTCCAGCTTTTAACAGACCTGCCCTAATCATGCCTGATTTTTATCATGCTTTTAGATCAATCAAGCATGAT